>CAZNOA010000197.1:0-3435 GCA_964574565.1 uncultured Halobellus sp.
ACAACCCCGCGCCGTACGTGATCCCCTCCGAGTTCGGCGACTCCGCGATCGTCTTGGATCTTCGCTTCTGGATCGACCCGCCGACCCCGCAGGCGCGGTGGCGCTCGAAGGCGACGGCCGTCGAGGAGATACAGCGTCGGTTCGCCGACGCCGGGATCACCATCCCGTACCCGCAGCGGACCGTGACGTATCCGCCGGAGACGGCCGAGACGGCCGAGACCGTCGAACGCGTCGAACGATCGGACGCGCCGGACCGACGGCCGGCCGGTGGGAACGGCGACGGCCGGCCGACCGGCGGACACTGAGCCGATCCGGGTCCCGTCTCCCGGCACTCACCGGTCACGGCCGAACTCCGCCGCGAACGTCGACTCCGGGACCGACAGCACGGTCGGTCGGCCGTGCGGACACGCGTACGGTCGCTCACACTCCCCCAAACGGTCGAGCAGCGACCGGATCTGGTCGTCGCTCAGGTCTCCGATCGCCCCGCGTTTCAGCGACGGATGACACGCCAAGTCGGCGAGCAGCGTCTCGCGGGCGTCTCGCGGAGACTCACCGCTCGACAGCGTCGCGAGCGCGTCTCGGAAGGCGTCGGCGTCGGCCGCCCGTCCGAACGGGGCAGGGACGGTGCTGAGCCGGACCGTCCCGCCGCCGAACGGCTCCGTCTCGAATCCGAGCGCGTCGAGCGCCTCCGCGTGTGCCTCCGCCGCGGCTGCCTCCGGCGTCGACAACGACACCGCCGCGGGCGGGTCGAGCGCGGCGGTCGGCACCGGATCGTCGTCGAAGGCGCGGGCGAGCCGCTCGTAGTTCACCCGCTCGTGAGCGGCGTGGCCGTCGATGACCAGCAGTTCGTCGCCGTCTTCTACCAGGAGGTAGAGGTCGCGGAACGCTCCGATCGGCTTCGCGTCAGCGAACGTCGCCGGCCGCTCGCCGTCGGCCGCTCCGACCGGGTCGAGAGCGGCCTCGACGCCGGTGTCGACCGCGGCGGCTCGACGCAGGTCCGCGCCGGTGAGCGCGTCGGAGACCGCGGACTCGACCGCGTCGGCGACCCGGTCGGCGTCGCGGAGGCCGACCTCGCGTTTCGCCGGGTGGACGTTCGGATCGACCCGGTCCGGCGGGATTCCGACATTGACCGCGGCGATCGGCTCCCGACCGTCCGGAAGGAGTCGCCCGTACCCCGCGCGGACCGCGGCCGCGAGCCGGTCGTTCCGGACCGGCCGTCCGTTCACCGCGACTCGGACGTGGTCGCGAGACGCGCGGGTGAGAGAGGGGTAGGCGAGGACCCCGGTGACGGCGACGGAGAGGGCGGGGGAAGGGTTGCCCGTCTCGCCGTCGGAGCCGACCGAGACGCCCGAGCCGGCGACGCTCGAGCCGACCGCGACGTCGACGCTCGCTCCGAGCTCCGTCGACCGGCTGGCGGTCTCGCGGTCGTACACGCCGAGCAGCGCGTCCGTGACACCGGTTCCCGGCGTCGAAATCGTCGTCGCGCCGTCGTGGTCGAGCGTGAAGGCGATGTCGGGGTTCGCGAGCGCGTAGTCCGCGACCAGCGAGGAGATCCGCGAGAACTCCGCCGCCGGGCTCGCGAGCGACTCGCGGCGGGCCGGTCGGGTCGCGAACAGGTCTTCGACGACGGCGGTCGTCCCGCGGGCGCGGCCGGCATCGGAGACGGTCGGATCGGCCCGATCAGCGGGGGAGTCGCCTCCGACGACGACCCGCGTTCCGACCGCGCCCCCGTCGTTCGTCACGAGTTCGAGCCGCGCGGCGTCGGCGATGGCGGCCAACGCCTCGCCGCGGAAGCCCAGCGAGCCGACGCCGACCGGGTCGCCGTCGGGCGCGAGCTTGCTCGTCGCGTGACGCTCGATCGCTCGCCGGGCGTCGCGCCGGGACATCCCGTGCCCGTCGTCGGCCACCCGAATCCGATCCGTCCCGTCGCCGTCGACCGCGATATCGACCCGCGAGGCGTCCGCGTCCAGCGCGTTGTCGACCAGTTCGCCGACGACCCGAGCCGGACGCGTGACCACCTCGCCGGCGGCGATCCGGTCGACCGTCGCGGGGTCGAGTCGCCTGACGCCGCCCCGTTCACCGCTCGGCTCTCCCCCGTGCTCACTCGGCATCGTCGAGCCTCGACTGGAGGTCGTGGAGCGCGTTCAGCGCCTCGATCGGCGTCATTCGCGCGAGGTCGAACTCCCTGAGGGCCGCGGCGAGTCCGGGATCCGACGGGAACTCGTCGGCCACATCTCCGCCAGATTCGACGCTCGCGCCCTCGCTCACGTCGGCGTTCGCGTCCTCGCCCGCTCCGATCTCTCCTCCTTCGCCCGCTCCGAGACCCGTGTCGACGTCAGCTGTCTCGGCCCCCGCGTCTTCGTCCGCGAGGAACTCTCGGAGGGAGGCGTCCGCCTGGTCGTCGGGGCCGTCCGAGGGGGTGCTCGGGTCGTCCGTGTCGTCCGCCATAGCCCGGTTATCGCCGTCGCCGGTGCGCTCCGTCACCCCGTCCGTACCGCCCGCGTCCGCGGCTACCAGCCGCCGGGCGCGCTCGACGACCGGCGCGGGAACCCCCGCCAGCTCGGCCACCTCGACGCCGTACGACGACGAGGAGGCGCCGGGAACGACTCGGTGGAGGAAGGTCACGTCACCGCCCTCTCGGGTCGCAGTGAAGTGGAGGTTGAACACGCGGTCTCGCTCGGTCGCCAGGTCGGTGAGTCCGTGGTAATGAGTGGCGAACAACGCCGTCGCCGCCAGCTCGTCGTGGAGGAACTCCACGGCGGCGCGGGCGATGGCGCGGCCGTCGGTCGTCGCGGTCCCGCGGCCGACCTCGTCGAGCAGGACGAGCGAGTCTGGGCCGGCGTCGTGGAGGATCTCCGTCAGCTCGCTCATCTCGCGCATGAACGTCGACTGGCCGCCGGCGATGTCGTCAGAGGCGCCGACCCGGGTGAACAGTCGATCGAAGACGGGGAGCGACGCCGCCTGCGCGGGGACGAACGATCCGGTCTGCGCGAGGACGACCGCGAGCGCGACCGATCGCATGTACGTCGATTTTCCGCTCATGTTCGGCCCCGTGATCACGGCGACGGAGCCGCGAGGGAGGTCGACGTCGTTCGGCACGAACGACTCCGTCGAGCGCTCGACGACCGGGTGACGAGCGCCTTCGAGCTCGACGCCGGCGTCCCGCTCGTCGACGACCGTGGGACGGACGTAGTCGCCGTCGACGGCGACCGTCGCGAGCCCGCAGAGCGCGTCCAGCTCGGCGAGGGCGTCGGCGAGCCCCTGAATTCGTTCGGTCTCCGCGGCGACCCGCTCGCGCACGTCGACGAACAGCTCGTACTCCAAGGCGTCCGCGCGCTCCGCCGCGCCGACGATCTCCTCCTCGCGCTCCTTCAGCTCCGGCGTGTAGTAGCGCTCGCTGTTTTTGAGGGTCTGTCGGCGGCGGTAGTCGTCCGG
>CAZNOA010000198.1:0-3423 GCA_964574565.1 uncultured Halobellus sp.
GCGAACGTCTTCGTCGCGGCGACACCGATCTCCGGGCCGGCCCTGATAAAGGCCGTCCCGTCCACCTCGCGCGTCACCGTGCTCCCGAGCGTGTTCGTCACCGCGAACGTTCGCGCGCCGGCGTCATTCGCGCGTCGAACCGCCCCGAGCGTGTCCGCGGTCTCACCGCTCTGGGTGACCGCCACGACGAGCGTCCGGTCCGCGGTGCGCCCCGCGCCGAACTCGTACTCGCTGGCGATCTCGACGGTCGTCCGGACGCCAGCGAACTCCTCGAACAGACGCGCCGCGTACCGGCCGGCGTAGTACGAGGTGCCGCAGGCGACGATCCGGATCTCTTCGAGGTCGGCGAGAAACCCCGGCGGGAAGGAGACGTCGAGGTCGACGTCGCCGGCGTCGATGTCCAACCGGCCCGCGATCGTCTGCCGGAGCGCGGTCGGCTGTTCGTGGATCTCTTTGCGCATGTAGTGGTCGTACCCGCCCTTCTCCGCGGCGTCGGCCTCCCACGTCACCGTCTCGATCTCCCGTTCGACCGGCTCGCCGTCGCTGAAGATCTCGACCTCGCCGGGCTCTAAGACGGCCACGTCACCGTCTTCGAGGTACGTCACGTCGCGGGTGTGTTCGAGGAACGCCGTGACGTCGCTGGCGACGAAAGCGGCGTTCTCGCCGCGCCCCAGGACGAGCGGGCTCCCCCGCCGCGCGACGACGATCCGGTCGTCGGCCTCCCGAACCGCACAAATGGCGTAGCTCCCCTCCAACCGCTCTTCGACGCGGAAGACGGCCTCGAGGAGGTCCTCGGCGTCACCGGCCAGTTCCGCTTCGAGCAGGTGCGGAATGACCTCCGTGTCCGTGTCGCTCGTGAACTCGTGATCGGAGAGCGCCGCTTTGAGCGCCTCGTGATTCTCGACGATGCCGTTGTGAACGACCGCCACGTCGTCGGCCTCGTCGGTGTGAGGATGGGCGTTCTCGTCGGTCGGCGGCCCGTGTGTGCTCCAGCGAGTGTGGCCGACGCCGTGAGTCGCGTCCGGCACGTCGGGAATCGCCAGTTCGTCGACCTCGCCCGACCGCTTCGCGACCGTGAGCCCGCTCGTCTCGCCGACGAGCGCGACGCCCGCCGAGTCGTAGCCGCGGTACTCCAGGTTTCGCAACCCCTCGTGAAGGATGTCACCGACGGAAGCCGCTGAGCCGCCGTCGCTCGCGACGGTCGCATCGCTCTCTCCAGGCCCGACGACGCCGTCCCCGACGTAGCCGATGATTCCACACATGATTACCCCCTCCGGACGATCGCGTCCGATTCGATTCGCCCGTCGACGACGGCTCCCGATTCGACCCGGGCGTCGTCGCCGACGATTCCGCCATCGGTGACCGTCGCGGCGGCGCCGACGACCGCGTTGTCGCCGACGACGCCGCCGAGCGTCACGTCCCGGTGCACGGCGTCGCCCACCACCACCGTCGCAGGCCCGCCCGCGACCGTCGCGTTCGGCCCGATCACGGCGTTGCCGGCGACGACCGCGTCGCGGACGACCGCGCCCGCACCAACGACCGCGTCCGGGAAGATCACCGTGTTCTCGACGACCGCGTTCGCCTCGATCGTCGCGTTGCTGCCGACCGCGGTGTTGCCGCCGAGCGCGACGTGCGGTCCGACCCGCGCGCTGCTCGCGAGCACGACGTCGTCGGCGACCGTTGACTCGTCGTCGAGCGACGGGGGGGACGCGTGAACCCCACCTCTCTCTTCGACGAGCCCGGCGTTGACCGCAAGCAGGTCCCACAGGTTCGAGACGTCGAGCCAGCGGCCGTCGTAGGGGACCGCCGTCACGGTCGCTGCCGACGCGAGGTCGTGTAACGTCGCCGTGAGCCCCACCTCTCCAGACGTGTTCGTCTCGCGAATCGCGTCGAAGACGGCCGGCGAGAAGCCGTAGACCCCGGCGTTGATCCGGTTCGTCTGTACCGGCCCCTCGGGCTTTTCGTCTATCCCGGTCACGCGGTCGCCCTCGAGTCTCACCACGCCGTACTCACGAGGGCGCTCGGCGGTCGTCACGGCCATCGCCGGATCCGCTCCCCCGCGGGCCAACTCCCAGATCCGGCCGATTATCGACGGGTCGACGACGCGGTCGCCGTTCAACACGACGAACGGTCCGTCGACGACGGGCTCCGCCTGTAAGACGGCGTGGCCCGTGCCGAGTTGCGTGCGTTGCTCGACGTACTCGATCGTGACGTCCCAATCGTCGCCGTCTCCGAAGTGGTTCCGAATGCGCTCCTGTCTGTAGCCGACGACCAAGGCGATCCGATCGATCCCGGCCGCGGCGACGGCCTCGACGACGTGTTCCAGGAGCGGGCGATTCGCCACGGGGATCATCGGCTTCGGCCGCCGATTCGTCAACGGTGCCAGCCGGCGTCCCTCGCCCGCCGCGAGGATCACCGCGGTGGCTGTGTCTCCGGTCATGGCTCAACCATTAGCCGCTCGGATGTTAAGTGACTCGCGAGACGGACGAGTTCGATTCGCGCGCTCCCTGCCGACGCTCAGATCCGCTCCGTCGGCGTCGAACACCGCATGCAGAGCACCTCCGTGCCGGCCCAGTTCACGTCTCTCGACTCGCAGTTCGGACACCGATGCGTCTCGTTGTTGTACTCCGTCGTCCCCCGGGGCGCCGCGAGGTGGCCGTCCGCGACCGCCCGCTCGACGAGACCCGAGAAGCGCTGGCGCTTGAACCGCGCGCGGTGCGCGAGGAACGCGCCCGCGTCCGACGGGTCCGACCCGTGGAGGTCCTCCCACTTGATCGCGATCTCGCCGTCCGACTGCCCGCGGGCGACCTGCTTGATCGTCGCGGCCGCCGCGCCGAACAGGGGCGTCGTCGCCAGCGCCTGCGGGGAATCGACGTCGTCGCCCGCGGCGGCGTACCGCTCCGCGGCGTCCTCGTACGCCTCCCCGGCACCGTCGAGCCCGCCGGCGACCCGGAAGTCCGCGACGAACTCCGCGAGGCAGGCCTCCTGTCCAGGCGCGTCGAGGACCCGCTGGAAGTCGCGGGTCGCGGCGATCCCCTCGACGGAACGCTGGGTCGCCCGTCGGTCCACGCCGGCGACGCGGTACGCGACCGCGGCGACGAGCAGCTGGTGGAGCCCCTGTCCGATCCACCCCTTCTCGTCCGGCTCGAACGGGTCGAGGTCCGGGCGGGGGTCCGCGAGCACCCGGCGTCCACCGCGAGTGTACCGGTTTCCGGCGGACTCGTACTCGCGAGCCGCGAGCGCGTCGACCGCCCTGTCGTAGTGGCCGCCGTCCTGCGTGTTCATACCGATCGCAGGGTCGCGGCCGACTTTCGTCTGGCGGTTGCGGCGGTACGAGGCGGCGAACCGACTCGGGGAGCGACCACCCGACGACGCTCCGGTATCAGCGCGACTCGGGCTCGCCCGGCTCGCTGATCGACTCGT
>CAZNOA010000199.1:0-3412 GCA_964574565.1 uncultured Halobellus sp.
GCGAGCTTCACCGACTTCGAGATCGAGACCGCCGACTACGGGATGGACCTCGAATCGGAGGACCTCGCGGTCGACGACGTCGCCGCCGACTCCGCGCGGATCACCGAAGCGGTCCTCGCCGGCGAGCGCGACGACGCGTTCGCGGACGCGGTCGCGGTCAACGCCGCGCTTCGAATTTACGCTCACGGGGACGTCGACTCCATCGAAGCCGGATTGGACGCGGCTCGAGAGGCCATCGACGACGGCTCCGCGCTCGCCGTGCTCGAAGAGCTGCAGGCGTTCTGAGCGCGTTCTCCGAACGCTTTAGAAGGAGAGGCCCCGTGACTTCGATTTCGTAAGCGGCTAAGCGATCTCAGGAGGGCGGCTGGGTGACGTCGCCAGGGTCGTTGTCGCCGCAGCCGCCGTTGTAAAACCGGACGTAGTTCCGCTCGCGGTTCTCGTGGTCGTCGAGCGTCTCCATCGTGATGTCCTCGGTGACGGTGAACATCTGGAGATGGGTGACGTTCAGCCCCTGCTCGGCGGCGGTCTCACAGAGGTGTTCGGCGTACGCGTCAGAGACGGGGTCGTCGTTCCCGCGCGTCCGCACGCTGCTCATGTAGAACCGCTCGCGGTACGTGCCGTGTTGCTTCTGGAGCTCGTCGTACGGCCTGTCGTACGTGAGCTCCCGGTCGTTGTACAGGTCGTACTCCTCACCCTCTTCCGTCATCGCCGCCACCACGTAGTACCGGTCGGTCGTTCGCGGTGACGGGGCGAACACGCTCCACTCCGGCTGGTCGAGGCTCAGCGCGTCGATCGTGGCGTCGAGGCTCTCGTGAGTCCCGTCGACGTCGTCCACGGCCGCGACCGCCGGAACGACGAGGATGGCCAGCACGCCGATCATCAACACCACGGTGAACACGACGCGGACGCCGCGGTCGACGCCCGGCGACTCGATCCGTGGGCTCGGCAGCAACGCCACCCGCCGTCGGACGGCTTCACGCGACACCGGAACGCTCGTCCGCGCGGCGAGCGACCGCCAGATCCGTCGTCCTCGGGTCTCGACGACGTCCCAGAACGACGGCGGCAGAAACAGCAGCAGTCCGGCGAGCGCGACGTAGGCGAACGCGCCGATCCGGACGGTGACCGCGAACGACATGTGTCCGCCGACGAACAGCGCGACGAACGCGATCCGCGCCTTCCCGCGCAGGAGCACGAGCGCCCACGCGGTCAGCATCATGTAGTACCACAGGACGCCGCCGTATCCCAGAAGCGTCGGGAACTGCCGCATGAAGTCGCCGAGCAGGAACGTCATCTCGTCGATCCCCAAGACCAGCGGGGCGACGTCGGTGGTCCCCCACATATCCGACCGGGCCTTGTGGACGCCGTTGACGACGTACATCGTGATCATCTGCGTGAGAATCGCCGCTGACGCGAGCCCGGCGACCATCCCGCGAGGACCCGATTCGGCGCTCGCACGCCCGCTTCCCTCAACCCGCTCGGCGCTCGCACGCCCGCTTCCCTCAACCCGCTCGGCGCTCGCACGCCCGCTTCCCTCAACCCGCTCGGCGCTTCCGTCTCCCGAGCGCGGGTCCGCCCCGTCCTCGCCTGAGTGTGTCCCGTCCTCGCCCGAGTCCGCCGCGGCGTGGAGGGCGTCTATCGACCACCGCTCGCCGAGCGGGAGGAAGATCGCCCAGAACAGCAGCAGGCGGAACAGCACGTCGGCGTAGCTCGTCACGAGCGGATTCTGGTGGTCGAACGAGATCACGAGGAGGAACGCGACCACGGTCATGACCCGGGTCTGGTAGCCGAGCGCCAGCACGACGCCGACGAGCGCCGTGGCGACGAAGATGCCGGCCATGACCGTCGGATCCGTGGTGTAGTAGAAGACCGAGAACGCGCCGTCGCTCGTCAGCCGCTGCGTGAGCGACGCCGAAAGGACGCCGTCGTCGGTGTAATAAAACGAGAAGTTCCGGGCGCGGGAGATCACGTCGCCGACGATCAACAGCCCCGTCAGCATACGGAACGCTGCGAGCGCCCGCGTGTCGATGCCGACGGCCCGTTTGTCGATGTACGTCGGATTCCGCAGCCGGCTCCCGACCGCGTCGGCGGCCGTCGAGAGTGCTGTGAGTGCTTCCGAGCGGCTGGGGAGGGTGCGGCGCATACTGTCGTCTTGCCGTGATGATGCGGGTCCGAGTTATAAACTTCCCGTCTATCGGCCTCCGATCGCGCCGGTTCCGTCCCAGACGTCGTCCGTTTCACCGACCGTCCCCTCCGATCGCGTCGGCGATCCCACCGCTCCGCGGTCGGCGATCCTACCGCTCCGGCGCCGGCGGCATCGATCGCTTGTGGGCGCTCCGTTCGTATAGATCGACGACGCGATCGACGGCCGCCTCGGTGACGCCGAGCTCCCGGACGGTCGCCGCCCGCGAGAGCCCGCCGTCGACGTGGACCGCCAAGACTGCGTCCACGGTGTCGTAGTCGAGCCCCATCTCCTCGGCGTCGGTCTGGCCCTCCCACATGCCGGCGGTCGGCTCTTGCATCACCAGCTCGCGTGGGACGCCCACGTGGGCGGCCAGCTGGCGCACCTGCTGTTTGTAGAGGTTCCCGATCGGGTTGCAGTCGACGGCCTGATCGCCGTACTTCGTGTAGTACCCGGTCATCGCCTCCGCGCGGTTGCCGGTGCCCAAGACGATCCGGTTCTCCGCGTTCGCGACGAAGTAGTTACAGACCGCGCGGGTCCGGACGTACACGTTGCCGGTCGCCATCCGGTCCTCGGCCGCCTCCGGCAGCGCCTCGAAGAACGCCTCCGCGATCGGCTGGATCTCGACGACGTCGTACTCGATTCCGAGGTCCTCGGCGACGCGCTCGGCGTCGCTCATCACGTCCGGGTCGTTCACCGCCGAGGGCATGGTGATCCCGTGGAGCCCGTCTTGCCCGAGCGCCTCGACGGCGAGGTAGGCGGTCAGCGTCGAGTCGATACCGCCCGAGAGACCGAGGACGGCCCCCTCCGCGCCGGCGTCGTCGACGAGGTCACTGATGAACGAGACGATGCGCTCGCGGGTCGCCTCCAGCTCCGACGCCGACAGCCGGAGGTCCAGCGGCGGGTCGTCCGACAGCAACACCGACTGTTCCGAGGTCTGGCTCATATCGATCAGAAGGGGCTGAGGCGACTAATACCTCCCCGTCACCGGTAGGAACTGGACGTTTGTCGGATTCCTAACCGGACGAAAATAGCGCGATACGGCGCGTAGCCGACCGCTTCGTTAGTGGGCTTCGTGGACGTGCTCGCGGAGCGCGTCGGTATCGTCGAACCGTTCGTTACAGACCCCGCACGTGTCGTGGTGGAGCGGGAGGTGTTGGGTGAGCGCGGCGGCCGTGGTGAACTCCGAATCGCAGTCTGCGCAGGTGAGTGCCATTGTGTTATTAACTAAAC
>CAZNOA010000200.1:0-3398 GCA_964574565.1 uncultured Halobellus sp.
GACGACGTGCCGACGAAGACGTGTCTGGGCGTGTCGGTCTCGTCGTAGATGTCGCCGAGCGTTCCCCACTTGTCCCACTTGCGGAGCGCGTAGTCGTTCACCAGTCCGTTATCGCTGAGGAACGACGCGACGGCGTCGGCCTCGTTGGCCACGACGCCGACGTAGCGGCTCCACTCGCGGGCGTCGTCGAAGGCGCTCGCGGGGTCGGCGAGCGTCCGCGCCGCCCCCAGCGAGAAGACGAGCGTCACCTCGCCGGTCCGCTCGCTGGCTCGGTCGGGGTCCACGTCGAGGGTCATGGCGGCTCACCGATCCGTTCGCCCGCGACCGACTAAACCCTGTGGGGGTACTTATGCCGCGAGGCCGCCTGCGGGTTCGTACATGGAATTCGAGGCCACGTTCGGCACGGACGCCCCGGTGATCGGCATGGTACACCTCCCGCCGCTCCCGGGCGCGCCGAAGGCGCCTGCGGACGGCGCGCGCGCGATGGCGGCGGCGATCGACCGCGCGACGAGCGACGCCCGCGCGCTCGACCGCGGCGGCGTCGACGGGATCATGATCGAGAACTTCGGCGACGCTCCCTTCTACCCGGACGACGTGCCGAAGTCGGTCGTCGCCGCGGTCACTCGCGCCGCGGCCGCCGTCGCCGGCGAGACCGACCTCCCGCTCGGGGTCAACGTCCTCCGCAACGACGCCGAGGCGGCCGTCTCTGTCGCCGCCGCCGTCGGAGCCGACTACGTCCGCGTGAACGTCCACACCGGCGCGCGGGTCACGGATCAGGGGATCGTCGAGGGGCGCGCCCACGAGACGCTCCGGCTCCGCGAACGGCTCGGCGTCGACGCGGGGGTGTTCGCGGACACGGACGTGAAACACTCCGCGCCGCTGACGGCCGAGGGGTACACGGCGGAGTCGTTCGCGGACACCGCCGAGCGCGGGCTCGCCGACGCCGTGATCGCCTCGGGCCGCGGGACCGGCGAGGCGATGGACGCCGAGGCGTTGGAGACGGTCGTCGCCGAGCGGGACGCCCACGGACTCGACACGCCGGTACTCGTCGGGAGCGGCGTTCGCGCCGACACGATCGGCGAGATTCTGACCGTCGCGGACGGCGCCATCGTCGGCACCGCGCTGAAAGAGGGCGGCGAGACGACGGCGCCGGTCGACGAAGCGCGGGTCGCGGAGGTGGTGGCGCGCGCGAACGACGGTCGGTGAGGACGCTCAGCGGCGCTCGTCGAGGAACGCCGCAACCGCCTCTCGGTCCGGCAGCCCGGGCTGCGTGAACCGCGCCGTGCAGTTGATCGCCGCCACCGCGGCCGCGAACCGGACGCCGGCCTCGACCCCCGCATCGCCGACGAGCCACTGATCGATCAGCCCCGCGACGAAGGCGTCGCCGGCTCCCGTCGCGTCGACCGCGTCGACGTCGAACGCGTCGAAGTCGGCGACGGCGCCGCCGGTGACGGCGGTCATTCCGTCGGCGCCGTGGGTGAGGACCGCGCGCGGCCAGTCGGCTCCGTCCGCTGGTCTGCCGTCCCCACCACTCCCTCTCCCGTCCCGGGCACGCTGCGCCGCGACGACGCGCGCTGTGGCCGCGTCGGCTCCCCCGAAGTAGGCCGCGGCCGCGACGTCGCCGGCGACGAACAGGTCCGCGCGGTGGAGGTACCGGTGAACCGTCGCCGGCTCGGTTCCCCGCCCGACGAGCTCCTCGACGGGTCCGGAGAGATCGAAGACCATCCGAGGCGGATCGGTGGCCTCGTCCGCGACGTCGAGGACGCTCCGTGCGACCGGATCGGGGGCGTAGGCCGTGAGAAAGACGACGTCGGCCGCGGCGATAGCCGCTCGGTCGGACTCGGCGAGCCGGAGTTCGCGGAAGCTCTCTCCGGCCGTGACGATGGCGCGCTCCCCGTCGGGGCCGCGGAGGATCACTGACCGGGTGCTGGCGTCCTCGCCGACGACGACGCGGTCGGCGTCGACGCCGGTGGCCGCGAGATTCTCGCGGGCCCGCCGCCCGTACGCGTCGTCGCCGACCCGGCTGACGAGCCCCACGTCGCGGCCGAGCCGGTCGAGCGCGACGGCGACGTTCGCTCCGACTCCGCCGAAGGCGGTCGTCACCTCGCTCGCGTACGCCCCGCCGTCGGGCTCGGGCAGGTTGCTGACGGCGTACCACTCGTCGATCGCCGCGGCCCCGACGACGATGACAGACGGCGAGGCCGTCGCCGGCGGCGAACCGCTCATCGTCGCCGGCCGCCCGTCGGCGAACCGCTCACGCTCCGTCCCCGTAGAAGGACTCGTGAACGGCCATCGCCGCGTCCTCGGCGATCGGTCCCTCGACGGTCGTCTCGCCGCCGGCGCGTCGGATCACCTCCTCGCAGGGGATCTCGACGACGTCGCCGGTGAGTTCGTTCAGCGTCTCCCCCGAGACGCCGAAGACCACGCGGTCGAGGCCGGCGTAGTGGATCGCCGTCGCACACATCGGACACGGCTCCGTGCTGGCGTACATCGTACAGCGGTCCCGCTCGTCCGCGTCGAGCTCTCTGGCGGCCCACCGCGCGAGCGTCATCTCCGGGTGCGCGGCCACGTCGTCGTTCGTCACCGTCTCGTTGTGCCCCTCGCCGACGATCTCGCCGTCGACGACGATCGCCGCCCCGAACGGCGTGTTCCCCATCTCGACTGACTCCTCGGCGAGCTCGATCGCCCTGTCGACGTACTCGCGGTCCCGCTCGCTCGGCGCTTCGCCTCTCCGGTCACCGTCGGTCGCGTTGCTCATACGCCGGATTGCTCCCCGGGACACCTAACGTTTCGTACGCCGGCGAGCCGACGCGAGCCACGACCGTCCCGGGTCGCCGTGTGCGTCGTCAATCGTCGCGCGCGTCGTCCAAATCGTCCGCGTCGTCCGCGTCGTCACCGGTCCCCGATCCGTCCTCGACGCGGCCCGCTCCGTCGGCGACACCTGACTCGGCGTCGGCGTCCGCCTCGGGCCCCTTCGCTTGCGAATCCCGGACCTCGCGAAGGGCGTCGACGGCGTCGTCGTTCGCGGTCGTCCGCGTCTCGGCCACGGCGCTCGGGTCGAGCCCGGTCGAACCGTTGTCGTCCGGGGACCCGTCATCCCCGTCGCCGGCGTCGTCCCGCGCACCGCCTTCCGTCGCGTCGTCGGGTGCCGCTTCCGGGTCGCCCCGATCCGATCCTCCCGTCAGGCTCGCGATCCACTCGCCGAGTCTCGATAGCAGTCCCATCGTTCGTGTCAGTAGTTTCTGAACAGAAGCGCTCGCACGTCGTCTTTGGTACGCGCCGCCTCCACGCTGCCGTCGGGCAGGTCGACCTCGTATCGCGCGTCGCCGTCGCCCTCGCGCCACTTGTCGTCGTGGGTGTCGAGCAGGCTCATCATCGCGTCGAGCTGGCTCGATCCG
>CAZNOA010000201.1:0-3379 GCA_964574565.1 uncultured Halobellus sp.
TCCGCGTAGTCGCCGACCGACGCCGACCCCCACGGGTCGAGCGCGACGTCCTCGGTCGGTCCGTCCGCTCGCTCCGTCCCGCCGTCGGCGCGGGGCGCGCCCCGGCCGTCCGGGCCGGCCGCCTCGGGGGTGTCCTCGTCCATACCTCCTCTCCTGTCGGTCGACGCAAAAACCGTTCGCTTGCGCGGGACCGGATGGCATGCGCGGCGAGGGTTCCGGGGTTTATACCTCCGCCGCCCGATCCGCAGCCCATGACTCCCGATCACGTGCTCGTTCCGCTCGACGGATCGCCGCTCGCGGACGAGGCGCTCTCGCACGCGCTCGCCGTCTTCGACTGCCGGGTGACAGTGTTGAACGTTGTCACGCCGCTGGACGCGGGGATGACCGAGGGCGGGGTACTGGAGCCGGACGCGTCACGCGAGCGCGAGGCCGAGACGCGAGCCGAGCGGCTCGTCGAGAGGGCTCGAGACCGAGCGGAGGCGACGGATCGCTCCGTCGAAACGGCGACGGACACCGGCGATCCCGCGGAGACGATACTGGCGTTCGTCGCCGATCACGACGTCGACCACGTCGTGATGGGCGGCCACGGCGGCGAGCGAACCGGGATCGCCGAACGGCTCCTCGGGACGGTCGCCACCGCCGTCGTCAGCGGCGCGGACGTCACCGTCACCGTCGTGCGGTGAGTCCGGGCCTCGAGTGCGCTACGCCATTCCGAGTACCGTCGAGAACGCCCGGTACAGTCCGAACCCGATGGCGATCGAGGTCGCGAGCGTAATCAGCCAGAAGCCGACGGTCACGCCGATCTTCCGACGCGAGACGCCGGCGGTCCCCGCCGCGAGGCCGCCCCCGATGACGCCGGAGATGATGATGTTATTAAACGAGATGGGGATCCCGAGCGTGATCGCGGCCTGCGCGATGATAAACCCCGGAACGAGCGCCGCGATCGACCGACGGAGTCCGAGCTGCGCGTACTCTCTGGAAGTCGCCTGCAGCAGCCGCGGGGCGCCCATCCACGCCCCGGCGAGGATGCCGGTCGCCCCGACGCCGAGCAGCGCGATCGCCGGCAGTCCGAGCTCGGTACCGTAGAGGTTCTCCAGCGGCCCCGTCGCCAACCCGACCTGACTCCCGCCACTGGAGAAGGCGACGACGCTCCCCAAGACGAGCAGGAACGTTCGGATGCCGTCTTGGACGGAGGCCTGCGTTCGACGGCGGATGGCACGGAAGCCGAGGGCGGCGAACGCGAGCGTCGTGAGTACCACGACCGGTTCGACGCCGAACACCGCCGGCACGTCGACGAGGCGTCCGACCGCCCTCGCGGCCGCCTCGGCGACCGAGCCCTGCGCGCGGTCCGGATGGGGGATCACGCCGAGCCGGACGTTCGCGATGATTCCGGAGACGACGCCGGCAAGCAGCGGAACGCCAACCGTGTCGGGCACGTCGTCCCGTCGAAGGAGGGTGGCGGTGAGGTACGCGAGTCCGCCGGAGACGGGCGGCACGAGCAGCCAGAACGTTCCGATCCGACGGTAGGTGTCGAAGGCGGGATCGCCGCCGAGCGAGAGGCCGACGCCGACCATCGCGCCGGTCGTCGCGAAGGCGGCGGGGACCGGGTAGCCGCTGTAGACGCCGAACGCCATGAACGACGCGGCCACCAGCAGCCCGGTCGTCGCGGCGAGCGGCGTGATCTGGACGCCGTTTATCAGGTCGGCGCCCACCGTCTCGGAGATCGCGCCGCCCTGCGTCAGCGCGCCGGCCGCCGCGAGGATACCGATCAGGAACGCCGCTCGCATCGTCGACACCGCGTTGGCGCCGATGGCGGGCGCGAACGGCGGCGAGTTGCTGTTCGCTCCGAGCGACCACGCCATGAACAGACAGGAGACGGTCGCGAAGCCGACGAGGATCCAGAAGGCGACGGCCATTACGGCCCCCTCATCCCGTCGCGGGCTCCGCTAGCTGCGATGTCGCGATGCCGGGGTGGGCTCGATCCGTGCGACGGTTGTCGTTGGTCCACACGTCACCTTCCCGACGGGCTACGTAGATAACCGTTCGCATGCTCGGGTCGATACTGCGGTTGCGGCGTGGCATCGGGACGTTCCGGACCAACGTTGGCACCCAGACCGATATCGGCTCCCGGACCTGATTTCATTCGGTGTGGACCTCGCCGTCTCGCCCCGTCACTTTGCGGATACACGAGGAGCCGAACGGGCCGAGCTCTCCCGCGTCGAGTCGCACGAAGTGACCGGTCGTGATCGTCGCTCCACACCGGCGACACTCGAACTCGCCGTCTCGCTGGATGACCTGGCTATCGTAGCTCACGTAGGTGCCGCCGCGCTGTATTCGGAGCCTGGCGTTCTCGCGCTCGACGACGCCCCGCTTCTCCGCGGCGTCGAGGATCTCTCGGGTGAGCGTCGGGCTCGTCGTGATCGTCTCGATCCGGTCGATCGCGTCCGCGAGCGACAGCTCTTCGTGTTCGAGGTGTGCGAGCAGCTCCACGCCGAGTTCGACCTTCTCCGCCCGCGTCGCCGGCTCGTTCACGCTCGCCGAAACGACGTCGTCCCTCTTAAGTCGGGCGGGCGGCGGCCCGGGCTGTCGGCGGTCCGAGCAAGGGGCTGGTGTGCCGGCGGTGTTGACGGCGGCGCTCCGCCGAGGCCGTCCTCGGCATCGCGATGTAGTAAGACAGTTACGACGTGGACCGCTGGTCCGAGTATGGACGTACTGGAGGTCGCGGCGCGGGCGACCGGGACGGGGCCGGTGTGTGACGCCTGTCTCGGTCGACTCGTCGCCGACCGAAGCTTCGGGCTGTCGAACGCCGAGCGCGGCTCCGCGCTGCGAACCGCGCTCGCGCTGCGCGACGACGCGGATCACGAGTCGGTCGACACGGCGGCGTGTTGGGTCTGTGAGGGCCGCTGTACGGAGTTCGACGCGTGGGCGGAGCGCGCCGCGGAGGCGGTCGAGGGCGTCGAGTTCGCCACGTACAACGTCGGCACCCGACCGCCGCCGCTGATCGAGGAAAACGAGGCGCTGCTCCGCGAGGAGGCGGGGCTCGACGACGACGCGGGCGAGCCGTTCAAATCCGAGTACAACCGCGAGGTCGGCAAGCGGTTCGGCCGCCTCACCGACACAGAGGTCTCCTTCGACCGTCCCGACGTGCAGTTCACCATCGACCTCGCCGAGGACGCGCTCGACGCGAAGGTGAACTCCGCGTTCGTGTACGGTCGCTACCGGAAGCTGGAACGAGACATCCCCCAGACCGAGTGGCCCTGCCGCGAGTGTAAGGGGTCGGGGCGACAGGGGGTCGACCCCTGCGATCACTGCGGCGGCTCGGGCTACCTCTACGACGACAGCGTCGAGGAGTACACCGCGCCGATCGTCGAGGACGTGA
>CAZNOA010000202.1:0-3358 GCA_964574565.1 uncultured Halobellus sp.
TTCACCAAGGAGTCCGCGATGGAGGCCATCGAATCGTTCGGCTACCCCTGCGTGTTGAAACCCGTCGTCGGCTCGTGGGGCCGGCTGATGGCGAAGATCGACTCGCGGAACGCCGCCGAGGCGATCTTAGAACACAAGGAGACGCTCGGCCACTACGAGCACAAGGTGTTCTACATCCAGGAGTTCGTCGACAAGCCCGGCCGCGACATCCGTGCGCTGGCGGTCGACGGCGAGCCGATCGCCGCGATGACCCGCTCGTCCGACCACTGGCTCACGAACGCCGCGAAGGGCGGCGAGACGAAGTCGTTCGACCTCGACGAAGCGGCGCTCGACTTGGTCGAGCGCGCCTCGGAGGCGGTCGGCGGCGGGCTGCTCGGCGTCGACCTGATGGAGGTCGGCGGCACCGGCTCCGGCGAGTACACGGTTCACGAGGTGAACCACACGGTCGAGTTCAAGGCGTTGGACGCCGCCAGCGACGTCGACGTCCCCGCGAAGGTCGTCGACTGGCTGGAGGCGAAGGCGGCCGCGGCGGCCGCGACCGGCGAGGAGGTGACGGCATGAGCGCGACCGGGGACGGCGTGGCCTCGACGGGCGACGCGGCGGCCGACGAGACGTACACGGCGAGCGTCGTCGGCGGGACCGGCTTCACGGGCGGCGAGCTGTTGCGGATCCTCGCCGGCCATCCCGCCTTCGACGTGGTGCAGGCGACGTCGCGGTCGGCGGACAACATGACCGTCGGTCGGTCGCATCCGAATCTGCGCGGGCTCGACCTGCGCTTTTCGGACCCCGACGATCTGGCGTCCGTCGACGTGCTCTTCTCGGCGACGCCCCACGGCGTCTCGATGGAGCAGATCGACGACTACTTCGAGGCGGCGGACACCGTCGTCGACCTCTCCGCCGACTTCCGCCTGCCGGAGGCGACGCTGTACGATGAGTGGTACGACGGCCACGCCTCGCCGGAGTACCTGGAGCGCGCGGAGTACGCGCTCCCCGAGATCAACCGCGAGAACCTCCCCGGCGCCGACCTGATCGCCGGCGGCGGGTGTAACGCGACCGCGACGATCCTCGGGCTCAAACCGCTCGTCGACGAGGGCGTCCTCGGCGGGGAGAGCGGCCAGGTCGTCGTCGACGTGAAGGTCGGCTCGTCCGAGGGCGGCGCCGGCGGCGGCGCGGCCTCCTCGCACCCGGAGCGCTCGGGCGTCGTCCGGCCGTACGCACCGACCGGCCACCGCCACGAGGCGGAGATCGAGGCGTACCTCGGCCTCTCCGTCTCCTTTACCGTCCACGCGGTCGACATGGTCCGGGGCGCGAGCGCGACCTGTCACGTCTTCCCCGACGAGCCCGTCTCGAAGGCGGACATGTGGAAGGCGTACCGCGGCGCGTACGCCGACGAGCCGTTCATGCGGATCGTCTCCGGCGGGGGCGGCGTTTACCGTTACCCCGAGCCGAAGTCGGTCGCCGGGACGAACCACGGCGAGGTCGGCTTCGAGCTGGACCCCGGGAACCGCCGCGTCGTCGTCTTCTCGGCGATAGACAACATGACTAAAGGGTCGGCGGGGCAGGCCGTCCACGCGGCGAACGTCGCGCTCGGGCTGCCCGAGACCGCCGGCCTCGAGTTCGAGGGGCTCCACCCCGTGGGGTCGCCATGACGGGGTTCAACGCGAGCGGCGACGGTACCGCGGTCGTCGACGGCGGGCGTAACGCGGTCGACGCGCCCGCCGACGAGCCGCCCGTCGTCGTCAAGATCGGCGGCGCGAAGGCGGTCGACCCGGCCGGCGCGGTCGGCGACGTCGCCCACCTCGTAGCCAACGGCCGCGCGGTCGTCGTCGTTCACGGCGGCTCCACCGTCGTCGACGAGACCATCGAACGGCTCGGGATGGAGCCGGAGTACGTCGAGAGCGCCTCCGGCGTCACCGGTCGGTTCACCGACGCGGAGACGATGGAGGCGTTCACGATGGCGATGGCCGGCAAGCTCAACACCGAGCTGACGGCGCTGTTCCGCGAGGCCGGCGTCGACGCCGTCGGCCTCTCGGGCGTCGACGGCGGGCTCCTCTCTGGACCCCGTAAGTCGGCGGTCCGCGTGGTCGAGAACGGGAAGACGAAGATCCGGCGCGGCGAGCACTCCGGTCGGATCGAGTCGGTGAACGCCGACCTCCTCGCCGGACTGCTCGCCGACGGGTACACGCCGGTCGTCTCGCCCCCGATGGAGGGGAAAGAGAGCGACGGCGGCGTCACGCCCGTCAACACCGACGCGGACCGGGCGGCCGCCGCGGTCGCGGGCGCGCTGGACGCCGACCTCGTCCTGTTGACGGACGTGGCCGGTGTGTACGCGGACCCCGACGACCCCGGCACGCTGATCGACGCGGCGACGACGCCCGACGAACTGACGGCGGTCGAGGACGCCGCCGAGGGGTTCATGGGGAAGAAGGTGATGGCCGCCAAAGAAGCGCTGT
Source organism: uncultured Halobellus sp. (assembly GCA_964574565.1). Classification (GTDB taxonomy): domain Archaea; phylum Halobacteriota; class Halobacteria; order Halobacteriales; family Haloferacaceae; genus Halorubrum. The sequence continues at coordinate 2,454 of CAZNOA010000202.1, forward strand.
CCGGCGGCTCCCGGCGGGTCGTCGTCGCGGACGCGAACGTCGACGACCCCATCGTCGCCGCGCTCGGCGGCGCGGGGACGACGATCGAGCGGTCGGTCCTCGGGGAGACCGCGGACGAAAGCGACGCGGCCGCCGACGGAGGTGAGCCCGCGTGAGCGGCTTCGTCTTCTCGGAGAAGCCGATCGAGATCGCCAGCGGCGACGGCGTCACGGTCACCGACACGAACGGGACCGAGTACCTCGATTTCGGGGCGAGCTACGCCTGTACGCCCGTCGGTCACTGTCACCCCGAGGTCGTCGACGCCGCGACGAGCCAGCTGCGGGAGCTGATGTACGTGCAGGCGTCGTACCCGCACGCGGCGCGCACCGCGTTGTACGAGCGGCTCTCCGAGGCCGGCCCCGTCGACGTCGACAACGTCTGGCTCTGTAACTCCGGGACCGAGGCCAACGAGGCCGCGCTGAAGTTCGCCCGGCACGCGACGGGTCGCCAGAAGATCGTCGCGACGAAACAGGGGTTCCACGGCCGGACGATGGGCGCGCTCGCGACGACGTGGAAACAGAAGTACAAGCAGGGGTTCGAGCCGCTGGCCGGCGGCGTCGAGTTCGTCGACTACGGGGATCGCGAGGCCATGCGCGAGGCGGTCGACGAGGAGACCGCCGCGGTGATCATCGAACCGCTGCAGGGCGAGGGCGGGATCAACCCCGTCTCCACCGAGTACCTGCAGGCGGTCCGCGTCGCGACGGCGACGAGCGGCGCGGCGCTGATCGTAGACGAGATCCAGACCGGACTCGGGCGGACCGGCTCGCTGTGGGCCGCCGACAAACACCGCGTGGTTCCGGACATCCTCACCACCGCGAAGGGGCTCGGCAGCGGGCTCCCGATCGGCGCGACGCTGTGTCGCGACT
>CAZNOA010000203.1:0-3302 GCA_964574565.1 uncultured Halobellus sp.
CCGACGCAGGCGATCGGCGGGAACATCCTCGGTCACGCCTCCACGTTCCGGATGTATCTCCGGAAGTCGAAGGGTAACAAGCGGATCGTTCGGCTCGTCGACGCGCCGAACCTCGCAGACGGCGAGGCCGTGATGCGCGTCGAGGGAGCGGGACTGAAGCCGGAGTAGCCGTCGGCGACGCGGATCGGCCGCGACGCCTCCGGACCCGCACCGCCCGACCCGTGCGGAGTCGTCGGCCGATATCACCGAACGAGCCGCCGAAACCGGTCAAAGACGCACGACCGGTTGACAAACGTCAATTTCTACGAGCAACCGCTAAAAGCGCGGATATCGGCGGTTTCAGTCCGAAACACCCAATCCGACCCGGTAGGAGTGTGGCAAGAATCGCCAGCATCGGGCGCGCCCAGCCAGCGCGGGCGAAGGAACGACCGATTCGGATACATTTGATGAGTATCTTACAAAACGGTCGTCGGGTTTTTTCGCAAAGGTTGCCAAAAAACTGCCTGACAGACGACCTTATACAACTTAGATACGCCATTATATTGGACGCATCGAGTATTATCAAAAGCATTTTTGGTGAAACCCAACTCGAACGTTTATATATACTCGTTTCCGGAGCGGTAAACGTGAATCGTAACACGTGCGGGCACAGAACTGGCGTATCGTTAGATGATCGTTCGGTGACTTCGGTTAGCGCGGGTGAGTTCGAATGATAGGAGCGGTGCTGCTGGAGCTGACGGCGAGCGACGTCGAGGCGCTCGTGACCGGAGTCAACATGACGTGGTGGCTCACGGTCACGTTCCTCATCTTCTTCATGCACGCCGGCTTCGCGATGCTGGAGGCGGGACAGGTGCGCTCGAAGAACGTCGCGAACCAGCTCACGAAGAACATGCTGACGTGGGCGGTCGGTGTCGGCGTCTTCTTCGTGATCGGGATGGGGATCTCGAACAACGTCGGCTCGCTGCTCGGCGGCGGGACCGCGTCCTCGCCGCTGACGATGTTCGGCGAGTCCGCCGACACCGGATGGACGCTGTGGCTGTTCAGTGCGGTGTTCGCGATGACGGCCGCGACGATCGTCTCCGGCGCCGTCGCCGGTCGCGCGAAGCTCCGGGGGTACATCACGTACACCTTCCTGCTGGCCGCGGTCATCTATCCGGTCGTCGCCGGCATGGTGTGGTACGCGCCGGGCGCCGACGCGCCGATCCTCGCGAGCCTCGGCTTCGCCGACTTCGCGGGCGGGATGGTCGTCCACGGCGTCGGCGGTATCGCCGGTCTGACGGCCGCGTGGGTGCTGGGCTCGCGGATGGACAAGTACGGCGACGACGGCTCGGTGAACGTCATTCCCGGCCACTCGATGACGTTCGCCGTCCTCGGCACGTTAGTGCTGTGTTTCGGTTGGTTTGGCTTCAACGTCGGGACCGCCGCCAACCCCCTCGCCGCTGACGGCACCTCGATCGCGCTCGCCGACTTCGCGTACGTCGGAAGCGTGGCAATGGTCACGGCCCTCGGGATGGGGCTGGGCGCAATCGGTGCGGCGAGCGTCTCGCTGTACCTCAACGGAAAGGTCGACACGCTGTACGTCGCGAACGGAATGCTCGCCGGCCTCGTCGGCGTCACGGGTCCGACGGACCTGATCACGCCGATGGGCGCCATCGCGATCGGCTTCCTCGCGGGGGCTCAGCTCCCGATCGTCTTCCGCTTCGTCGAGAAACGGCTGAAGATCGACGACGTGTGTGCCGTCTTCCCGGTACACGGGAGCGCCGGCATGCTCGGTCTGATCCTCTACCCGCTGTGGTCGATCAACGGGACCGCGATCGGCGGCGGCGTCATCGGCGGCGGATTCCTCTCGATCGAAGCCTCCGCGTTCGTCCCGCAGATCGTCGGCGTCGCGGTCATCACGGTTTGGACGGTGCTCGCGACCGCCGCCGTGTGGGGCGGTCTCAAGGCCATCGGTCAGGCCCGCGTCACGCCGGAACACGAGCGCGACGGCCTCGACGCCGCCGAACACGGCGTCGACACCTACCCCGAGTTCGGCAAACCGGGCGTCGCGACCGACGGCGGCTCAGCGGTCGTCGACACCACCGATGGCTCGCCCCGCGCCGACGGCGGGGAGGAGGCCGGCTCGGAGATCAAGATGGTCACCGCCGTCGTCCGCCCGGACAAGCTGAGTGACATCAAGCAGGCGCTCGCGGAGATCAATGCGCCCTCGCTCACCGTGACGAACGTCTCCGGTCGCGGCAGCCAGCCGGCCAAGAAGGGGCAGTGGCGCGGCGAGGAGTTCACCGTCGACCTCCACCAGAAGGTGAAAGTCGACGTCGTCGTCGCCGACATTCCGGCCGACGAGGTCGCGGAGGCGATCGCCGGCGCCGCGAAGACCGGGGAGCCCGGCGACGGCAAAGTGTTCGTCCTACCCGTCGAGGACGCGCTGCAGGTCCGCACCGGGGCGACCGGTCCGGAGGCCGTCTGAAGTCGGGCCCCCGCGGACGCGTTTCGTCCGTCGAACGAGCACGGACCGTCGGGCGGATCATCCCCGACCGATCGATCCGCTAATCGCTGTTTTTTTCCGCACCGGGCGTCGACCGCCCGGCGATGCGCGGAGCCGCTCAACTACCCGCTCGTCGTACCCGGCGACGGGCCGCGCGCGTCGGGTACGCGACGATCGGGGCAGCCACGGCGCCGAGAACGAGGTACGCCGGAAGCGCCCACAGCCCGAGGCTGGTGGCGAAGATCAGGTGGTGGTAGAACAGCGCATCCGTTCCCGCCGACCAGGCGAGGTACGTGCCCTGTCCGACGTGACCGACGCCCCAGACGAGGAAGCCCAAGGGGGCGGCGAGCGCTCCGTCGATCCACCCGTCCTGCGGGCGGCCGACAAGCAGGCCGGCGCCGGACCCGCCGACGAGCCCGAGCAGCATGACGGTGCCCGGCGGTTCGTAGGCGACCGCGGAGAGGTACGTCGTGAGCGCGAGCGCCTGCGCCGCTGCGCCAGCGAGGACGGGAGGTTTCGTCAGCACGTGACGGGGGTCGCGGAGATACATGCGGCGATCACTCAGGGCTGCGAACTTGTCGGTTTCGGCGGGGGCCGGATCCAGCCGGTTTCGGCGGGGGCCGGATCCAGCGCCCCACGCGGAAGGACCCGAGTGGCACCTCGTCGTCCCGACCGACGCGTCTTCCACACACGACGACTCGATAACTACTTTCCACACGCGGTTCGAACCGAGACACATGAACCACGAGCGCTCTCGCGCGCTGTACGACCGCGCGCTGTCGGTCATGCCCGGCGGCGTCAACTCCTCGGTGCGGGC
>CAZNOA010000204.1:0-3301 GCA_964574565.1 uncultured Halobellus sp.
AAGACGATCGCGGAGTCGCCGAACTCGGAGGGGATCACGTACGGCGCGGGGTTGTTCGCGACGGTGCCGATCTCCTTTAACACCGCCTCGGCGATCTCGCTCGCGCGGTTCGGATCGTCGTCGTAGCCGATCCCGACCTCCATGTGGATCCGAAGCCGTCCCTCGCGGCTCCGGTTCGTGATCGCCTGGTTGGTGACGAGGTCGTTCGGGACCACGACGTACTCCCCGTCGAAGTTCCGCATGTGGGTGTTCATGATGGTGATCTCCGTGACGAACCCCTCCTCGTCGCCGATCTCGACCCAATCGCCGATCTCGAAGGGCCGCGAGAACATCAGCACGAAGCCGGCGATGAGCGACCCGAGCGTCTGTCTGGCCGCCATCCCGAGCACGATCCCGAGGAAGCCCGCCCCGACGAGGAGCCCGCCGAGGTTCACGCCCCAGATGCCGAGCACGGTGATCCCCGCGACGACGAGCAGTCCGACCTGCATGATCCGAGTGAGCAGCTGCTCTTGATGGGCCGTGATGCGGTCGCTGTCGTCGGACAGCGCCGAGACGTACTCCTCGAGGATGTCGCTTCCGACGTACGCGGCGCCGAGCAGCAGTCCGGACAGCACGACCTGCACACCGATCGTGAACGCGCTCTCCGCGACGGGTAACACGGTCAACACGACCGCGAACTGTCCCCACAGCGTCAGGATCGCGGCGGCGGCGGCCCCGAACAGCGCGAGCTGGAGGAGACCGACGAACAGCCGCAGCCCGAACGAGACCGGCACCGCCTCTTGGAGCGTCTCGACCGAGCTCTCCCGGCGACCGTCGAGGAACCGGTCGATCCAGCGCGCCCCGGTCCGCCTGCCGGCTCGAACCAGCCGTGGGAGTAGAAACCATCCGACCGCGACCGTCGCGAGGAGGATCGCGATCGTCACCGCGAGACGCGCTTCCGTCGTCGAGACGCTGCCCAACAGCGCCTCGGTCCAACTGCCGAGTTGTGCAGTCACTTCCCGGACATTCGTCGTCGACGTGATAAGCGGTTCCCTCCGGCTATCGGATCGGAAAATCGACGGTCACCGCGCGTCTCGAAGCCGGAACCCCTCCGATCGCCGCGCGTGACGGTCCCGGAACGCCCGAATTATCGTCCGCGCCGGAGCTCTTCGATCAGCTGCTCGATGAGCGCCGACTGCCGGTCCAGCCGCTCGGACTGCGCCTCGACCGTGTGACGGAGTTCGGCGACCTCGGTCGCGAGGTCTTCTCCCTCCACGCCGGCGGTCTCGAACGGCGACCCGTCGAAGCCGTCCCCGCCGGTCGACGGCTCGTCAGAGGCGTCGTTCGCCTCGCCGACCCGATCGTCGCTCGCCGACGCGCCGGCGACGTCTGGTGTCGCGTCCGAGCCTTCGACGCCGGTCCCGAGCGGGTCGGCGTCTCCCCTCTCGGACGCCGCTCGGACGCCGGTCGGCGCGTCCGTCTCGACCGGCGCGTCCGTCTCGACCGGCGCGTCCGTCTCGACCGGCGCGTCCGGATCCGTCGCGAACCCGCCTTCTGACCCGGAATCGTCCTCCGGCTCGGATCCGGTCTGTGCGTCCGGCTCCGCGTCCGCATTCGTTCCCGCGGCTGGCTCTCCCTCCAGGGGATCGGCCCCCGTCTCCGCGTCGGTGACGTCGGATCCCGCCTCCGCCTCCGCTTCCGCGTCGGCGACCGGCGAGGCAGACAGCGGATCCGGTCCCTCGCCGAAGTCGGTGGTCCCGCCTGCGCTTCCCGCCTCACCGGCAGCGTCGGCCTCGTCGTCGACGGCGACGGTCACGCGGAACTCCTCGAGGCTGTCCACGCCGTGGAACGCACACACCGCGTCGACGAGCGTCTCGCGGAGCGCCCGCGCCGATTCGTTGGGGGCCTTGAACCGCTCGGAACGTCCGTCGTGGGTCAACACGACCGCGGTCGCGACGGTACCCTCCTCGAAGTCGAGATCGGTGATATCCGCGTAGGCGAACTCCTCGAACTCGTCGTCCCAGACCGCGGAGCCGACGTGTTTGACCAGCCGCTCGCTGGTGACGACGAGCGTGAGCTCGGAGAAGCGGAACGTCCGAACGACGGACTCTCCGGGCTCCGTGACGCTCCGCGCGGAGAGGACGCCGGCGAGGATCGGATGTAACACGTCGTCCGCGCGCTTCGCCGGCACCGAGATAGTCTCGTCGCCGTCGAGACCGTAGCCGAGCGTGAGTTTTGTCTTGCGGCGCCCCGTCGAGACCGCGATGCGCTCGACGTCGTGGGAGTACGCCGCCACCGACTCGTCGGATAACAGACCGTCACCGCGGTATACGAGGGTTCGCGTCGGTGTGACCGCGAGGCGGTCGTCACCCCCGAGCGGAACCTCGGCGACGACGCTCTCGTCGCCGACGCGCTCCGCGAGCAGTTCGGGAAGGCTCATATCGCGGCTATCCTTCCCCACCGGGTATAAATCCGCGGGGTCTGCGTCGGATGAGCGGACGCGAACGGTCACAGGACCACCGGACCCCGTCGGAGTGTCATCCACTCACACCCCTCCGACGGATGGGAAGGTTAAAGGGTTTCATCGCGGTACGAACTGGTGAGGCCGGGTGGCTTAGCTGGACATAGCGCCGCACTCATAGGGTTCGGAGATTCGGTGCGGTGACGCCTTGGAAGCGTCCGCGTCCTTCCCGTGGCTCCGCCGAGCCTCGGACCTGGGACATGCGGAGATCGTGGGTTCGGAGCCCACCCCGGCCATTTCTGATTACCGCCGTCGCTGCGACCACTCGATCCGATCGAGAAGCGTCTCCGTCGCCGCCGCGTCGAACGCCATCGGCCGCCGCCACCACGGTCCCTTCCCGGAATCGCTTGACAGCTCGGTGACGACTCGGTTCGCGGTCGCTCCGCCGTTCGGCGCGCTCAACGGAACGACCCGTTCGAACAGCCCTGACGCCTCGGGGTCACCGGCGACGACGACGCCGGCGTCGAACGGGTCGCGTTTCAGGTGCGCGTTCGTCGGTGCCGCCTCCGCTGCCGCCTCTCGATCGGGCGTTTCGAGAACCCGCTCGACCCGGATCCCGGCGAAGAGTGACGCGCCCCAGTCGGGTGCGAGGTCGTCGTCGACGGGGGTTCCGGACGCCCGGAGCCACTCCCCGCCGCGCTCGTCCGCGCCCGGGTCGCCGACTCGTTCGTCCCCGGGACCGGTCCAGTCGCTCGGTCGCAGCGTGAACGTCGCGTAAAAGAAGAGCCAGTCGCCGGCGTCGAGATCGGCGATCCGCCTCGCTTTCACCGCGTACGGGTCGCCGTACGTCGCGTTTTGGCG
>CAZNOA010000205.1:0-3294 GCA_964574565.1 uncultured Halobellus sp.
TCGCCGAGGCGATCGGCTCCGGCGGGATGTTCGACGTCGAAGTCGTCGGGAACGTCTTGGAGATCCGGGACGGGTCGGGGCTCATCGAGCGCTGCCCGGAGTGCGGCCGCGTCGTTCAGAACGGGCAGTGCCGCAGCCACGGGGACGTCGACGGCGAGGACGACCTCCGCGTGAAGGCGATCCTCGACGACGGCACGGACACGGTCACCGTCGTTTTAGACGACGGGCTGACCGCCGAGGTGTACGGTGGCGGGCTCGACGACGCGCTCGACGCGGCGAAGGACGCGATGGACAAGTCGGTCGTCGCCGACGCCATCGCCGACTCGCTGGTGGGCCGGGCGTACCGCGTCCGCGGGAACCTCTCGGTCGACGACTACGGCGCGAACCTCGACGCGGACGAGTTCGAACTCGCCGCCGACGATCCGGCCGACGCCGCTCGCGCCGCGCTCGCGGAGGTGGGCGAATGAGCGACGACGGACCGGGCGCCCGGGAGGTCGCTCACCGCGTGTTCGCCGCGGAGTTCGACGACGCCTCGCTGTCGTACTCCGAGAGCGACGAGGAGCGCGCCCCGAACTACGTGGTCACGCCCACCGGCGCACGCGTGAACCGACTGTTTGCCGTGGGCGTGCTCACCGAAGTCGAGCGCGTGAACGACGAGACCCGCCGCGGACGCGTGGTCGACCCCTCCGGGGCGTTCGTCACCTACGCCGGTCAGTACCAGCCGGAGGCGCAGACCTTCCTCGAACGCGCCGACCCCCCCGCGTTCGTCGCGCTCACGGGAAAGGCGCGGACGTTCGAGCCCGAGGACTCGGACCGCGTGTTCACCTCCGTGCGCCCCGAGAGCCTCAGCGAGGTCGACGCCGACACCCGGGACCGCTGGGTCGTCTCCGCCGCGAGAGCGACGCTCGACCGCCTCGCGGTGTTCGCGCTCGCGCTCGACGCCGATCTGCGGGGCGAGGAGCTCCGCGCGGCCCTCGAAGCCGGCGGTGCGCCGGCTTCGCTCGCGGCCGGCATCCCGAGAGCGATCGACCACTACGACACCTCGACCGCCTACGTCGAGGCCGTCAGGCGGCTCGCGGTCGACGCCCTCGAACTGATCGCCGGAGACCGTGACGAGGTGCGAGCGCTCGACCTCGCCCCCGACGCGGGCGGTGACGCGTCCATCGGACCGCTGCCAGAGCCCGACGTGACGGTCGAAGCGCCGCCGGCGGCGGCCGTCGGGGACGAGGGTATCGCGGACGCTTCGGGCGACGCGGAAGCCACGGGCGCTTCAACCGGCGCAGAGGTCGCGGATCCGTCGGCCGACGCGAGCGCCTCACCCGACGCGGACTCCGTCGAAGCCGTCGCCACCGACGGACCCGCCGAGACCGATTCGGTCGCCGACGCGGAGACGGCGACCGCCGACTCCGGCACCGGCGACGACTCTGAACCGCACGCCGCAGCGGTCGGCGACGGGTCGACTGAAACCACCGACAGCGGCGGCCTCGGCGACTTCGAGACGGGATCAGAGGACGTCTCAGACGGCGCGTCGGAAGCGGTGGACGCCGACGCTGAACCGGACCTCGGTGCTGGCGGCGAACCCGACATCGACGGCGAACCCGACATCGACGCCGAATCCGACATCGACGCCGAACCCGACATCGACGCCGAACCCGACCTCGACGCTGACGGGCCCGCGGCCGGCTCCGACGCGGGCTCTGAGGACCTGTACCAGCTCGACGACGCGGAGCGGGAGGAGATCGAATCGGAGTTCGGAACCGACTTCTCGACCGGCAGCGAGGTCGACGAGCCGGGCGAGGCCGACATCGACGTGCCGGACCCCGAAGAGCTCGCTGAGACGCCGGATCCCGAAGCCGACGCGGCCGAGGCCGTCACCGACGAGGGGTCGGCACCGACCGCCGCCGACTCGCCGTCGACCGACGAGGGGTCCGACGACGACGCCGAACCGGACCCTGAATCGGACGCGGAGTCGCCGGCGGCCGAGGTCGACCTCGAAGCCGCGGCCGTCGACGCCATGGCGGCGCTCGACGACGGGGACGGCGCCGACAGGGAGGCCGTCGTCTCGGCGGTCGTCGACGATCACGGCGTCGACGCCGACGCGGTCGAGGACGCCATCCAAGACGCGTTGATGAGCGGGAAGTGTTACGAGCCGGGCGAGGGCGTGCTCAAACCGATCTGATGGCCTCGGAGGCGGGCGTCGCCGTCGAGCCGGTCGTCGGCGAGCCGGCGGCCGTCGCGGAGATCGCTCCCGGCGGCGAGCGGGCGCTCCTCGTCGCAGACGTCCACGCGGGCATCGAGGTCGGGCTCCGCTACGAGCGCGGCGTCGAACTCGACAGCCGCGCGACCGCGCGCCGAGAGCGCCTCTGTGCGCTGATCGCCGAGACAGACGCGGACCGACTGGTCGTGCTCGGCGACCTCGCCCACCGGATCGGCGCTCCGGAGGGGGACGAGCGGGAGGAGCTGGAAACGCTGATCCGTGCGGTCACCGACCGCGTCCCGCTGACGCTCGTCGAGGGGAACCACGACGCGGGCGTCACGGAGGCGTTCCCGGACGCCGTCGACGTGATCGGTCCGGCCGGCGGGATACTCGGAGGGCCTCGGTCCGGCTCCGGTGACGACCGAACCGGGGGCGTCGGCGTCCTCCACGGCCACACGTGGCCAGCCCCCGACCTGCTCGCGGCCGACGTGGTGTGTATGGGTCACGAACACCCGCAGGTCAGATTGGAGGACCCGGTCGGCGGCTCGCGCGTCGAACGCGCGTGGCTCCGCGGGGAGATCGATCCTCGGGCTTTCGTCGAGAGCGGAGCCGGGGTCGAGAACCTCACCGAGAACCCGCCCGAGCTCGTCGTCTTCCCCGCGTTCAACGAGCGGTCGGGCGGAACGTGGATCAACGTCGACGGGCAGTCGTTTCTCGCGCCGTTCCTCCCCGACGCGCTCCCCGCCGGCGACGCGTACCTGCTCGACGGGACGCGGCTCGGCGACTACCGGCGGGTGTGACCGATCCGAACCCCGCGCCGCTCACTCGTCGACCGGTCGGAATCGGAAGCCGTCCCACGCCTGACTCTCCGGTTCGCGAATCCCGGCGCCCGGCTCGCGGAGCTCGTCGGCGTAGACCGGTTCGACGCGGTCGCCGATGGCGACGTCGAACTGCCCGTTCGACCCGCCGTCCGCCTCGGCCACCTGTCCGAGCGCGCGGACCGGCGGCCCGTCGTACTCGTCGCCGAGGTCGAACTCGACGATCGCGAGCGTGTTCGGCTCTCGCACTCCCGGCGGCGTCGCCGTCGAGGTCGTCCA
>CAZNOA010000206.1:0-3291 GCA_964574565.1 uncultured Halobellus sp.
GCGACGGCGAGACCTTCTACGCGATCGAGGCGAAATCGAGCGCGGGCGACCCGATCTACCTCTCCGGCGAGGAGGTCGAGGCCCTGCTGTTTTTCGCCCGCAACTTCGGCGCGAAGGCGCGGATCGCGGTCCGGTTCGACCGCGAGGACTGGTACTTCTTTCACCCGGGCGACCTCTACACGACGGACGCCGGCTCCTACCGGGTCAAAAAGGAGACGGCGCTCGCGGACGGGATCGACTTCCCCGAGTTCGTGGGCGAGACCGAGAAGGTGACGCTCGACGAGGTCGGCGTCGACCCGGACGAACAGCGCCGGGAGGTGTTAGAGGCGGTCCGGGACGGTCACATGCCCGTCGAGGACGCGCTCGACGTGTTGTGAATCCGCCGTCGACGCGGATTTCGGGCCCGTCGACCCCCTCGCTTATCCCTCGCGGCGTCGAAGGCGAAACCGAATGAGCGAGGAGTTCGTGCTGCTCGAGCCCGACGATCAGCCCGGCGACGAGTGGGAGCAACTGGACGTCTCAGACACGGCGGCGGACCGGGTCGCCCGCAAGCAAGACCGGGAGTTCGACGAGTTCCGCAAGCGGATCAAAGACACCGAGCAGTTCAAGCTCCAGGAGTCGGTGTTCGACGACGCGACGCTCGCGGCCCTTTATAAGCTCGTTCAGGACGGGTACATCGACGCGTTCGGCGGCCCGGTCTCGACGGGGAAGGAGGCGAGCGTCTTCGAGGCGCTCGGCGGGCAGGCGGGCGAGCGGCCGAAACCCGGCACCGAGGCGGCGGGCGGCGGCCCCGACGGCACCACTCCGGAACGCGAGGTCGCGGTGAAGGTGTACCGGATCAACTCCTCGAACTTCCGGCAGATGCGCGACTACCTCGAAGGCGACCCCCGATTCGAGGGGATCGCGAACGACAAGAAGGCGGTCGTGCTGTCGTGGACCCGCAAGGAGTTCGCGAATCTCGAACGCGCGCGAAAGGCCGGCGTCCGCGTCCCCGAGCCGATCGCGGTCCAGCGGAACGTGTTGGTGATGGAGCTCGTCGGGCACGCGGAGGACCGCGCCCGCCGGCTGAGCGAGGTCGACGTGGAGAACCCCGAGACGGCCTACGAGGTCGTCCGCGAGTACATGCGTCGGCTCTTTCGCGCGGGGCTGATCCACGGCGACCTCTCGGAGTACAACATGATCATCCACGAGGGGGAGCTCGTCGTCATCGACATGGGACAGGCCGTCACTGTCCATCACCCGAACGCCGGGGAGTTCCTCGACCGCGACTGCGAGAACGTGGCGACCTTCTTCACTCGACAGGGAGTCGACGTCGACCCCGACGACCTCCGCGCGTTCGTGACGGAGCCGGAGCCCGACCCGACGGGCGAGCCTGACGGAGACGGGGAGTAACTCGCAGATCCGGAGACCGTCCCTGACGACGGCGACGACCGTCAGCGACTCCGGACCCACACGTCGAGCGGATACTCCTCGCCGGCGATTTCGACCGCTCTCGCGTCGGTTCGCTCGAACCCGCGGGACTCGTAGAAGCGAGCGCCGAGCTCGTTGTCGGCGAACGCGTCGAGCCGAACCGCCTCGGTCTCCGGCGGCAGCGCATCGAGACCGCGGTCGAGCAGCGCCGTGCCGATCCCCTCGCCCCACCGGTCCGGGTGGACGTAGATCGCTTTTATGCCGGCCTCGCTTGCGCCGACGAACGGCTTCGTGTTCTCGGACCCCCAACGCACGTCGACGAATCCCAAGACCGCTCCCACGTCGACGGCGACGAAGACGGCGCCGTGGTCGGGTGAGAGCCGCTCGGCCCAGTTTCGGACCTCCTCAGCGGTCGGATCGACCGTCTTCGCTTCGAGCACCTCGTCGGGCAGGATGTCGTCGTACGCCTCGCGCCACGCCAGGCCGTGCGCTTCGATCACCCCGGCCACGTCCGTGTCGTCTCTCGGACGCCGGATCTCCACATCCTAAACCGCACAACTGTTTATATAACGGTTCGGACGGTATGCGAGACGCTGTCATTCAGAAATATCCGGCCGTGAGACCCCGAAGAGCCGCGTCACGCCGGCACACACCGGAACCGCCGGAACACGTTTAAAAGGCTTCGCCGGGTATTCAGTCGTATGCAACACGTGACGGTTCCGCAGGACCGCATCGGCGTCGTCATCGGCGCCGGCGGTGAGACGATGCGAGAGATCGAGGAGCGCGCGGACGTGCGGCTCGACGTCGACTCGGAGACGGGCAGCGTCGCGATCGAGGAGGCCGGCGATCCGGTCGCGGAGATGATCGTTCCCGACGTGATCAAAGCCATCGGGCGCGGATTCAAACCCGAGACGGCGCTGTCGATCCTCGACCACGACCTCCGGACGCTCGATCTGATCGACCTGGCCGAACACACCCGCAACGACAACGACCTCCAGCGCAAGAAGGGCCGGATCATCGGCGAGAACGGTCGCACGCGCGAGCTCATCGAGGAGCTCTCGGGCGCGAACGTCGTCGTCTACGGCTCGACGGTCGGGGCTGTCGGCCAGCCGGAAGAGCTGGAAGTCGTGCGTCGCGCCGTCGGGATGCTGCTCGACGGGGCTCCCCACGGGGCCGTGTACTCGTACCTCGAACGGATGTCCAACGAGCTCGACGACGACGTGAGCTTCAACGCGCCGAAGTAATCCGGGCGCTCGCGGCTCAACGCACTGAGATAATCCGGGCGCTCGAGGTCCGACCCGCCGAGACGACCCGGAACCCACGTCTCCGCCTCGCCCGACGATGACGAAGAACACTGGTCTATCTGTTACTCCATATAAATGCCCGTGTTATCAGACCACATGGAAGCTGGTATCCTCCCCACCGTGTTGCGGTTTCGCACGACGCCACACGAAGGATTTATATAGAATCACAAACAATCAAAGGTTGTTATGTCACAGCGACAGCGGATGGGCAATCAGCCCATGATCGTACTTTCCGAAGAATCACAGCGCACCTCCGGAAAGGACGCTCAGAACATGAATATCACGGCCGGCAAAGCGGTCGCGGAGTCCGTCCGCACCACGCTCGGCCCGAAAGGGATGGACAAGATGCTCGTCGACTCCGGCGGGTCCGTCGTCGTCACGAACGACGGCGTCACCATCCTGAAAGAGATGGACATCGACCACCCGGCGGCCAACATGATCGTCGAGGTCTCCGAGACCCAGGAGGACGAAGTCGGTGACGGCACCACCTCCGCGGTCGTCGTCGCCGGAGAGCTCCTCGATCAGGCCGAGGAGCTCCTCGACCAGGACATCCACGCGACCACGCTCGCGCAGGGGT
>CAZNOA010000207.1:0-3282 GCA_964574565.1 uncultured Halobellus sp.
GGAGCCGACGACGATCAGGTCCGCGTCGTGTGCCGCGGCGAAGTCGAGCACCTCGGCGTGGGCGGTGCCGTACCGGAACCGCTTTTCGACGTCGACGCCGCGGGCGTCGCCCCGCGCCTCGACGTCTTCGACGAGCGCCTCACCGGTGCGCTCCCGCCGCTGGACGGCCATGTCCCAGTGTTCCGTCGTGTCGACCACGTACAACGCGTCGACGGCGGCTCCGTGAGCGGCGGCGACGTCGAGCGCGGTCTCCGCGGCCGCACGGCCGGCCTCGTCGTCGCGGGTGACGACGAGTACGCGCTCGAAGAGGCCGGACGTCGACGACCGATGGTCGGCCGGATCCGATGCGCGCATCGACGCGGCTGCTGGAGGGGATCTGGTAGTCGGTTCGATCGGATGCGAATCGGATTCTTGATCGGCTGACATGATGCTGGTCGCCGAGGAGCCGCTCGTTCGAGCGCCCCGACGTTTCTTGACCGCTACTCAGAGGCGGTGCGGCTTAACGGTTTTCGACAGGATAAACAATTATCATCATCTATCCGTGAGAGATGCGCATTTATTATGTTCTACGCTTGATAACGTTGTCTTTGATTTTTTGATCGGTTTTTACTGACGGATTGTGCACGACGTTTCCTGCGATATATCGAGTTCAGCCGGACGGTGACCCGGCACTCACCGCCGACGCTGCGCGGATACCCCAGCCGCCGCGTCCGGCGGATACGGATCGGATACTACCGCGGTCGAAAGCGATACTTACACGGCTCCGACACACACGACATCCAGATGTCTGAGACACCGACCCGGGCACCGACACCGCCAGCATGAATCCCACCGCGCCTCAACACGACGGCTATCGTACCGATGGGTGACGGAACGGCTTCCGGCGGCGACGAGGCGGCCGATACCCCAGCGGCCGACGCTGCCGAGTCGGCCGCCGTCGACGCTGATGGGTCTGCCGACGTCGACGACCCTGCCGGCGTCGACTACGCCGATCGAGCGTCGGCGGTCCTCGGGTTCTCTCGGTGGTGGCAGGTCGTCGCGGCCGCCGCGATGATGGCCGCCGTGAGCCCGTATCAGTACGTCTGGTCGTCGATCGAACAGCCCCTTGCAGAGAGTCTCGACATCGCGCTCCCGGCGCTCGGCGCGGTGTTCTCCTTTTACGTCGTCTTCCAGTCGCTCTCGCAGTTCCCGGCGGGCAAGTGGCGCGACAGCCGGGGGCCGGGCGCGATCACGTTCCTCGCCGCGCTCCTGGCCGGCGGCGGGTACATCGGGCTCGCGTACGCGACCAGCGTCTGGCAACTGTACCTCCTCTACTCGCTCGGCGCGGTCGGCGTCGGTATCGTCTACACGGTCGCGGTCAACACCGCGGTCAAGTGGTTCCCGGACCGCACGGGGCTGACGACCGGCATCGGCACGATGGCGTTCGCCGGCGGGAGCGCGCTCGTGGTCCCGTACGTCCGCGCGAACGCGACGGTCGCGGGCTACAGCGACGTGCTCCGAAACGTCGGCATCGGCATTCTCGTCGTCTTGCTCGTCGGCTCCGTACTCCTTCGCGACCCGCCGGACGACTGGCTCGGACTGGACGACAGAGACGAGTCGGAGAGCGACGCGGGGCTGGCGGCCTCCCTGCGGGGACGCGCGTACACGACCCGCGAGATGCTCTCGACGTGGCAGTTCTGGCTGCTGTACGCGATGTTCATCGCGACCGCCGGCGCCGACCTCATCGTCATCGCGAACGTGGTCAGGTTCGCCGAACACTTCGGACTGGCCGCGGTCGTCGCGACCGCGGCCGCGACCCTGCTGCCCGTCGCCGCCGGCGTCTCGCGGATGGTCCTCGGCGAGGCGTCGGACCGCTTCGACCGCAAGCGGGTGATGGCGGCCTCGTTCGTCCTCGCCGGACTGTTCCGTATCGCGCTCGTCGGCGCTGGACTGGCGGAGGCCGGGATCGTCTTCGTCGTCCTCGTGATGGCGGCGATGTTCTTCTCGTCGCCGCTGTACGTCTACTTCCCCGCGCTGCTCGCGGACTACTACGGCGCACAGCACTCGTCGGGGAACTACGCGGTGTTGTACACCGCGAAGATCGGCGGCGGCGTCTTCGCCGGCACCGTGACCGGATACCTCGTCGCAGCGTTCGGCTGGGTCCCCACCTTCGCGCTCGGCGGCGGCCTCGCGGTCGCCGCGGGTCTGGCAGCGCTCGTGCTCCGACCGCCGAGCGACGCCGGGCTGCGGTCGACGGAGACGGCGACAGGCGACTGAGCAGAGAGGTCGGAGCCGGTGTGCGGTCGCCGGCGGGGCGACCGGCGTCACCACGCGCCTTTTCACCGCCCCGCACCTCCGATCGACAATGACACGCGAAACCACCTCCGACGGGGAACTCTTTCCTGCGCCCCGGTCAGAGGTCTTTCGAGACCACGGATCGTTTCGGACCCGGTTCAACTTCCCGGGTCGAACCCTCCCGGACCACGACGACCACGGATACGGCCCCCTCGCGACCGTCGTCGAGTCGTTCATGGATCCCGGAACGCTGATACGGATGCACCAGCACCGCAACGAGGAGATCGTCTCTTGGGTGCCGGCGGGAGTCATGCGTCACGACGACCGCGAGGGAAACGATCTCGTCACGGACTCAGAGCACCTGTTAGTGATGAACGCCGGGCGCGGGTTCTGGCACTCGGAGGAGACGACCGCGGACGACCCGCCGCTTCGAATGCTACAGCTGTTCGTGCGACCGCACAGCCTCGGACTCGACCCGAACATCCAACACGGACCGCTTCCGGAGCCGATAGCCAACGACTGGCGTCGCGTGTTCGCGCCGGCCGACGCCGATCACCCGTTTACCGTCCGCAACGAGGTCGATTGCTACGACGTTCGGCTCGCCGCCGGTCGGTCGGCGCCGCTTCCCGCCATCGAGGGGCGTCACGCCTACGTATACGTGTTCGAGGGCGCGGTAGAGGTCGATTTCGTCGAACTCGCGGAGACGGAGAGCGTCCTGTGGACCGGCGGTGACAAGGACACGCCGGTCGTGACGGCCACAGAGGACGCGGTCGTCGTCGCCTTCCTCGTCGACCCCGACGCTCCGGTCACGCGGCAGGGGACCATCGGACGGTAGGAACCTTCCCGTGTAGCCGTCGCTTCGGCCGCGTCAACCACCCGCACTGGGAACTGGGCTGACCCCATTACCGAGCCGGTCGAACGCCCACGACGGAAACCCACATGTCGGTCCCCGTGTAACGAACGCGTGATGGACGTCGCGCTGATCACGGTCGGAGACGAACTGCTCTC
>CAZNOA010000208.1:0-3274 GCA_964574565.1 uncultured Halobellus sp.
GTCGCGCCCAGCACGGCGGCCGCGAGGAGGTTCTTTCCGTTCGAACGCGCGTCGCTTGCCATACCGTCGGTTGGTGGCGCGTCCGTTTATATGCTGTCCGTCGTCGCCGCTCGCGGGGCGTCGAAAATCGCCGCAAAACCGGGGGAATCGAGAGCCGCGCTTACAGCAGGCCGGTCTTCTGGAGCTTCATCAGGTCCTCGGTGTCGAGCGTCTCGCCCTCCTTGAACTTCTGGTAGATCTCCTCGGCCTCCTCCTTCTCCTCTTCGCGCTTCTCGGCGCGCTCGTCTTTCCGCTCGCGCTCCTCCTCTTTGTCGAGCTCGCGCAGGCGCTTCTGGACGCGCACGAAGTCCTCGTGGTGCCGGTCGGCGGCCTCTTGGGCCTCGACGAACAGGTCGTGCATCTCGTCGGCCTCGTCACGGATGTCGTCGGCCTCGCGGTAGGCCTCGATCATCTGGTTGTGGTGCTCTTGGGCCTTGTCAGCGAGCTCCGTCACCTTCTGGTGGTGCTGGGACGCCTCCGAGCGGACCTCCTCGGCCTCTTCCACGAGATCGTCGAGCTCGCTCGTGTCGTCGATTTTGTCCTTCTTCTCGGCGAGCTTCTCGCGTTTGTCGTCGATCTTCTCGATGAGCTCGCGCTCGTCCTCGGCGTCGAGGACTTCCGTCTGCTGGCGGAACTCGAGGTCTTCGATCTCCTCTTTGAGCTCCTCGATGGACTTGCCGGAGCCGAGCTCCATGTCCTGTTTGAGCTCCTCGACCTCGTCGAACAGCTCGTTGGCCTCGGCGTTGAGCTCGTTGCGCTTGTCCTTGTGCTCTTGGACCTGCTCGTTGAGCTCGTCGCGCTTCTCGCGGTGTTCCTGGGCCTCGTCGACCTTCTCGCGGGTCTTCGCGTTGAGGTCGTCGCGCTTGGAGGCGCGCTCGGAGGCCATCTGGTTCAGCTCGTTGCGTCGGTCTCGCAGCTGACCGGCGCGTTTGATGAGCTGTCCTTTCGACCCGTTATCAAGGTCGTCCTCAGAAAGGTCCACGTTGTCCGCCTCGTCCATCGCCTCGATCTCGTACTGTTCGATGACTTCGTCTTTCGTTACCATTTTTTATCTCTCCATCACCGCTCCGGATGTGGCGGATGCTCGCCGTCGTGCGTCGGGCCGTTCACAAGAGCTCCCGTTCATTTCAGCGTGCGATCCCACCAGCGCCGGAGGCGTTCTGGTACCAGAACCTACCGCAGGCCGACACATAAAGACTTCGGTAAAACGGATGTAACCCGGTAGCACGGGCCGTATACCGGCAGATCCGTGCCGGACGATCACACACCGGCGACGGTTTATCACGGACGCCCGAAACGTCTCTGCCGTCGCCGCAATGACGATTACGGGCTGTCCGTGGCGTCCGCGGTGTCCCCGCCGTCTGACCGGACCTCGTACGAGAGGACGACCCCGTCGTCGAGCCGCTCGGTACCGACCAACTCGAGCCGCGGGAACGCCTCGATGAACCCCTCGCCGTCGGCGAGTGTCGGCGCGTCGCGGCCGCCGATAACCATCGATCCCACGTAGACGTGGAGCTCGTCGACGAGCCCCGCCGCGAAACACGAGTAGATGACCTCGCCGCCCCCCTCGACCATCAGGCGGTCGACGTCGCGCTCCGCCAGCTTCTCGAACCCAACCGTGAGATCGACGCGCTCGTCGCCGGCGACGACGAGCTCGGCGCCCGCCTCGCTCAGCGCCGCTCGGCGGTCCGGATCGGTGGCCTCGGCGACGAGCAGATACGTGGTCGCCGCGTCGTCGAGGATCCGGGCGTCGGTCGGCGTTCTCCCCGTCGAGTCGACGACGACGCGCGCGGGATGCCCGGAGCGGCCGTTTCGAAGCCGCTGCACGCGACGGTCTTCCTCGTCGAGCGTGAGGTGCGGATCGTCCGCGAGCACGGTTCCCACGCCCACCAACACCGCGTCGGCGGCGGCCCTAACGCGGTCGACGCGATCGAAGTCTTCCGACCCGGAAATCTTGAGCTGTTCGCGGCGGCGGGTCGCGAGCTTCCCGTCGACGCTCTGGGCGGCGTTGACGACGACGTGCATGGGTGTGCGTTGTGCGGGCGCTGGATGGGCGTTTCGGTCACGCGTCTGCCGTCGCCGACGGTCGCCCTGTGGTGTCGCCGTCGGCCGCGCTGTGATGTCGCCGTCGGCCGCGCTGCGGTGTCGCCGACCACATCGCGCCGTCGACAGCGTTTTTCCGACGCTGGTCGAGAGGCGATCCATGGCAGAACTCACCGCACACCACGTCGGTATCACCGTCTCCGACCTCGACCGCGCCGTCGAGTTTTATACGGACACGTTCGGTCTCGACGTCGCCGCCGAGTTCTCGGTCGCCGGCGAGGCGTTCTCGGAGGCGGTCGACGTCGCCGGGGCATCGGCCGAATTCGCACACCTCGACGCGGGCGACGCGGTCATCGAACTCGTGGCGTACGAGCCGGAGGGAGCGGCGACGTCCGATCCGGAACTGAACCGGCCGGGCGCGACCCACCTCGGGCTCTCCGTCGACGACGTGGAGGCCTTTTATACGGATCTCGCGGACGACGTCGAGACGCTGTCGCCGCCGCAGACGACCGCGAGCGGGACGACGGTGCTGTTCGTCAGGGACCCAGAAGGTAACTTGATCGAAGTGCTCGACGCCTGAGTCGAGACCGGCGCATCACTTCCCTTCACTTCACCTTCGTGCCCGGTCCGGCGTCCTCGTAGGTCGTGAGGAGGTCGGCCTCCTCGCCGGCGGCCAGCACCATCCCGTTCGACTCGACGCCGAACAGCTCCGCCTTCTCCATGTTCGCGAGCACGACCACCTTCGTGCCGGGCAGGTCGTCGACGTCGTGAAGCCGCTTGAGCCCGGCCACTATCGTCCGGGTCTCCGCGCCGAGGTCGACCGAGAGCTTCAGCAGGTCGTCCGCGCCCTCGATACCCTCGGCCGTCTCGATCCGGCCGACGCGGATGTCCAGTTCCTGAAAGTCGTCGAAGCTGATGCGATCGTCGCTGAGGGGTTCGATGTCGGTCATGTCGTGGGTAGTATCTCCGTCGTTCTCGTCGTTCTCGTTGCTCTCGCTTCCGTCGTCGCTCGACTCGTTCTCGTCGCTCTCGCTGTCATCCTCAGCCTCGGCGACGCGCGATTCGAGCTTCTCGTTTAACGCCTCGACGCGGTCGTCCTCTATCTTCTCGAACAGCTCGGTCGGCTCCGCGAGGTCGCCGGCGGGCTCCTCGCGAGCGACGTCGACCGTCGCGTCGTGAACGGAACCGTCTT
>CAZNOA010000209.1:0-3251 GCA_964574565.1 uncultured Halobellus sp.
ACGGCGACGCGGAGACGCCGGTCGTCGTTCGCACCGCGGCGTCGCTCGACCTCGAGGTCACCCCCCTGACGGCGTACGCGACGCTGGTCGGTGACGGCCCGTACGGCTTCCTCCTGGAGTCGGGCGAGAAGGTCGCCTCCAGCGATCCGGACGGCGCGTTCACTGCCGGCGGGAAGGCCGACAAACACGCCCGGTACTCGTTCGTCGGCTACGACCCCGAAGCGATCGTCTCCGTCCACCCGGACCGCACCGACGTGACACGGCTCGGCCCGGCCGCGGAGTTCGTCGGCGGTGAGAGCGGCCCGGAAGCCGCCGACGCCCTCGGTCCGGCGGCCGGCGACGCCATCGACCGCATCCGCGCGGCGTTCCCCGACGTGCGCCTCCGCGGGTTCCCCGACACCGACCGACAGATTCTCTCGGGCGGCTTCGTCGGCTTCCTGGCGTACGAGGCGGTGTACGACCTCTGGTTAGAGGAGGTGGGCGTCGACCGCCCCGAGACCGAGTTCCCGGACGCCGAGTTCGCGCTCACGACCCGAACGATCGTCTTCGACGAGAAGGAGGGGACCGTCGAACTCGTCTTCACGCCCGTCATCGGGGCCGACGACGACCCCGCCGACGTGTACGACGACCTCGTCGCGGAGGCGGAGCGCGTCGCCGGCGCGCTTCGGGGGGCGTCCCCGCCGGAGCCGGCCGGCATCCGCGTCGACGACGAGTCGGCCGGGCCGCGCGCCGAGTACGAGGAGGCGGTCCGGACCGCGAAGCGACACGTCCTCGACGGCGACATCTATCAGGGCGTGATCTCGCGGAGCCGCGAGCTGCGCGGCGAGGTGGACTCGCTCGGGTTATACGCGGCGCTGCGCGAGGTGAACCCCTCTCCGTACATGTACGTTCTTCACCACGACGACCGCACCATCGTCGGCGCGAGTCCGGAGACGCTGGTGTCGGTACAGGGCGATCGGATCGTGTCGAACCCGATCGCGGGCACCTGTCCGCGCGGGACGAGCCCCGTCGAAGACCGGCGGCTGGCCGGGGAGATGCTCGCGGACGGGAAGGAACGCGCCGAACACACGATGCTGGTCGACCTCGCACGGAACGACGTGCGCCGCGTCTCGGAGCCGGGATCGGTCCGCGTCGAGGAGTTCATGAACGTGCTGAAATACAGCCACGTTCAGCACATCGAATCGACCGTCACGGGACGGCTTGCGTCCGAATTCGACGCCTTCGACGCGACGCGCGCGACGTTCCCGGCGGGGACGCTCACCGGAGCGCCGAAGGTGCGAGCGATGGAGATCATCGAAGCGCTCGAGTCGACCCCGCGGGAGGCGTACGGCGGCGGGGTCGGCTACTACGCTTGGACCGGGGACGCGGACTTCGCGATCGTGATCCGGACGGCGACGCTCGACGAGGCGGCCGACGAGTCGGTCGTGACCGTCCGCGCCGGGGCCGGGCTCGTCGCGGACTCGGACCCGGCCGCCGAGTACGAGGAGACCGAACAGAAGATGGACGG
Source organism: uncultured Halobellus sp. (assembly GCA_964574565.1). Taxonomy (GTDB): domain Archaea; phylum Halobacteriota; class Halobacteria; order Halobacteriales; family Haloferacaceae; genus Halorubrum. The sequence goes on from CAZNOA010000209.1 coordinate 1,508, forward strand.
GGTGTTGACCGCGATCGACCGGGTCCGAGAGGAGTCCGCGGACGACCCGGACGCAGCGACCGGCGGTCGTCACCCCGCGGAGACGGAGGTCGACGAATGAAGGTCGTCGTCGTCGACAACTTCGACTCGTTCACGTACAACCTCGTCGAGTACGTCTCCGACCAGCCGATCGACGGCGGTTCGATCGATATCGAGGTCCTGAAAAACACCGCGTCGCTCGCGGACGTCGAGCGGGCGGAGCCGGATGCGATCCTCATCAGTCCCGGTCCCGGCCATCCGAAGAACGACCGGGACGTCGGCGTCACCGCCCCGGTCCTTCGGGAGCTCTCTCCGGAGATTCCGACGCTCGGCGTCTGTCTCGGCCTCGAGGCCGCTGTACACGAGTACGGCGGGACCGTCGGTCACGCGCCGGAGCCGATCCACGGGAAGGCGTTTCCCGTCGACCACGACGGCGAGGGGGTGTTCCGCGGGCTCGATCAGGGGTTCCGCGCGGGACGCTACCACTCGCTCGCGGCCACCGACGTGCCCGATGTCTTCGAGGTGACCGCCACGACGGACCACGACGGCGAGTCGATCGTGATGGGGATCCGCCACCGCGAACACCCCATCGAGGCCGTCCAGTTCCATCCCGAGAGCGTGCTCACGGCCGTCGGCCACGACGTCATCCGGAACTTCCTGACCTCGGTGTGAGCCCCGACCGCAGCCGGGTCACTCGCCGTCGTCGGTTTCGGAGTCGTTAGCGTTGTCCTCCGTCTCCGCCGGTATCCCCCGACCGGCCAGCCCGACCAAGTGACCGACCTCCGGGAGGACGATCTCGTCGACGCCGAGCCGGACCGCGTTCTCGGAACCCGGGAGACAGAACACCGGCGTGGTCTCGACGATCCCCGCGGTCGCGCGGGTTCCGATGGTCCTCGTGCCGATCTCCTCGTGGGAGAGCCGACGGAACAGTTCGCCGAATCCGGGTAGCCGTTTCGCGAAGAGCCCGCGCACCGCCTCCGGCGTCACGTCGTCCGGGGTCACGCCCGTCCCCCCGGTGGTCACGACGACGTCGGTGTCTTTCCGACGGGCGAGCCGGTCGACCGTTCCCTGGACGCTGTCGTACTCGTCGGGAACCAGCTCGCGAACGGCCACCTCGTGACCCGCGTCTTCGAACGCAGAGACGGCGTACTCTCCGGACGGGTCCGTGTCGATATCGCGCGACGACGACACCGTGACGACCGCGACCGCGACCGAGTCGGCGTCGTGGTGGTGGTGATCGTGGTCGTCGTGGCTGTGGTCGTCGTCGTGGCTGTGGCCGTCGTCGTGGCTGGAACCCGATTCGTGGTCGTGATCGCCGTCGTCAGTCATGCCTCGGCGTTCGGTGGCGACCCTCAAAACACCCTGCGGTGCCGGCACGGGGACCCGGACCCGCCGACCGCCCCGGAACCCGTGGGCTACTCCCGTCAGGGCCAATCGTCGCGCGTCGGTTCCTCGGCGGCCTCGCCGTCAGGCTCGTCGGTCGCGAGAATCCAGCCGGCCGCCTCGGCCGCGTCCTCGACGTGGAGGAACTCCCAGTCGGTCGCCGCCGCGAGGGCCTCGTCCTCCTCGTCGATGCCGACGAAGACGTGCCGCTCCGTGTCGAACTGCTTGGCGATGTTCTCCAGGCTCTCTTCGACGCCGCGCGGTCCCGAGAAGAAGTCCTGGCGCACCCGGTGTTTGCGGGTGAAGTTCGTGACGACGTAGGTCGGCTTCTCGCTGACCACGC
>CAZNOA010000210.1:0-3247 GCA_964574565.1 uncultured Halobellus sp.
GTCGGCTTCGTGAACGAGGCGTACTCCTCGGTGCCGTACTGCTGAACGGTGTGGATGTAAGCGGCCCCCTCCTCGACGGTCGCGATCGCGACGTCCGGATTCTCGGCGGCCTCCGTCGCCTCCTCCAGCCGCTCGGTCTGGTCCGGCTTGAAGTGTTTCTCCACCGTGATCTCGTCGTGCTCCTCGACGTTGATCGTGTGGTGGGCGTTGAGCTGGTCCTCCCGCGAGCAGCCGACGATGACCCCGGAGACGCGGAGGCGGTTGGCGAACCGCGCGAACTCGACGTCATCGACTTCGAGGGTGACGAACAGGTGTTCGCGCTGGCCGCCGGTGTCCCGCATCTGGTCGTCGTTCCGCTGGATCCGGCGGGTGGTGTCGCCCTCGACGAGGTCCCCGGGTTCGAGGACGTGCGCGAGGTGCCAGAGGTCGTCGACGTTCTCGGGGACGAGCGTGAGCCGTTCTCTGCCCTCCTCGCCGTACCCCCGATCGGAGATGCGCATGGGGTCGCTTCGGCCGGGCTCGTATCAACTCTTGTCTTCTCGCGCGCCGTCTGCGGCCCCCCAGTCGAACCGGTGACTGCCGTCGTCGGGGAGGTCGTCGCTTTCTGGCGAGTCTGCACCGCTTTCTGACGGACCTCCTCCGTCGACGCCGGTGGCCCACTCGAAGCCCGCTCGACCTCCGTTTGCGACGGGGGCCTCGCCCTTGTTGTCGCCGCCAGAAGCGCTCCGGTCGCCCGCCCCACCGGCTCCGCCGCCGTCGGATCCGACGACCCCGTCGAGACCGCCCCCGAACGGCACCGCTCGCCCGGTCTGCACCGCCGGGGGCGCCTCGGGCGGCGATCCCGGAGCGACCGCGGGCCGCGCCGAACCCGCGTCGGAGTCGGGGGCCTCGGTCGGCTCCGTCTCGACCGACAGCACTGCTCCCGCGCCGCGGCCGTAGAGCGCGTACGCGACGACCCGCGTCGCGAAGACGATCACCACGCCGACGACCACGGGGATAAACGGCGCGGCGATCGCGTACCCGATCAGCAGCGTCACCGCCGCGACGACCCACGCGGTCGCGTACGCCCCGGATGCGGCGACCCGACCGGCTCGCCTCGGACGGAGCCCGTCGCGAAGGCGCCCGGAGAGGGCGAAGGCGGAAAGCGCCGCGGGCCGTACGTACGCGAACGCCACGAGGTACGCGGCCGACACGACGGCGAGCACGCCGGCTCCGACCCCGCCGACCGCGACGACGCCACCCGTCCCGAGCGCCCGTTCGACCCGGTCGAAGAGCGCCGTCGGCCCGACGAGATCGGTCCCGAGGACGACGGCGGCGGCCGCGACGACCGCGACCAACAGCGCCAGCGGCGCGAGCAGAACCGCGCTGAGGGCGGCCGACTTGGCGCCGTCCGTGTACAACTCGTTCCAGGCGACGAACGGCGGTGCACCGCCGGCGTTTCCGGTCTTCGCGGCGTCGGCGAGGACTCGGACGAAATACCCGCGAGCGACGAGCGCCGGCGCGAGGGCGAGCGGCGCGAGCGCGACGAGCGGCGGAAACGCGACGACGCCGACGACCCAAATCGGCGTCACGGTCCACGCCAGCAGCGTCAACACCCCGCCGACGGTGAGGACGCCGGCGCCGTCGGCCGACCGGATCAGCGACGCCAGCGCCCGCTTGAGCATACGAGATCAACTCCCGCGACACGCATAAATGGTGCCCGATCACGCGGCGACGGGCGGTTGTGATCAACTCTGCGGCAATTACACACCTTCCCGAGCGTTTATTATGCTTCGCGGGGTATACCGAGACGGCCGCGCGGGACAATCGTGTGCCTCTGACAGAACCGATCTTTGCCGCCGCTGACTACGGCGGCTTCCCCGTCCGCGGCTTTTGACGAACTGCTCGCTCCTTTTTCGGTGAGTCACGGCTCCGTGTGAACCGCTCGCCGCGCCGCGCCTTGCCGTATCCCGCCCGCCGTGGCGGTCCGCCCCCTTCTGCCCCCTCCCCGCGGCAGCCCGACGCCGGTACCGATTTATCCCGCCCCCACCGACGGTTCCTCATGACCGGCGACGAGCCGACGACCGACGTGGAACCGGCGCTCCGCAGCTACGGCGTCAGCGTCGAATCGATCGACGGCGACGACCCGCTCGATCTCACGTACATGACCGCGTTTCCCGGCCGGGAGGTGCACCACGGGGAGATGGGGCGGGTGCTCAACGCGCTCATCGACCGCGCTGAAGCGGACGCGTGGGATCCGGTTCGCGTCGAGGCGACCGTGGTCCGGTCGCCGGGCGACGTCCTCGGAACGTGGCACGCCGAGGCGACGTGGTTCGAGGCGCTCAACACCTACGAGATCTCCGAGACGGAGTTCTCCACCCGCGTGTTAGAGACACTGTCGCACGCGGACGAGCCCGAGGAGGCGGTTGCGACGGACGAGCCCGCCGCCGACGCCCAGCGAGGTGACGAGGCGTGACCCGCCGGAATCCGGTGAACCGCGCACAGCGACGGCTCGACCGACCGCCGCGAGAGCGGTTCGCCACCCGCGCGCTCGCGTTCGACGCCGACGGCGACACCTGTCGGGGGACGCTGTATCTCCCCGCGGGCGACGACGAGGAGCCTCCGGCCGTCGTGATGGCGCCCGGGCTCGGCGCCGAGCGGAGCTTCGGCTACCCCGCGGTCGCGGAGCGGTTCGCCGACGCCGGCTACGCCGCGTTCCTGTTCGATTACCGCGAGTTCGGCGCCTCTGACGGTAACTCACAGGTCGTTCATCCGGCGGACCAGCGCGCGGACTACGAGGCGGCGATCGAGCGCGTTCGCCGCGTCGACGCGGTCGGCCGCGGACTCGTCCTCTGGGGGACGTCGCTGTCGGCCGCACACGTGCTCACCCTCGCGGCCGAACGGCGTGACGTCGACGCCGTGATCGGAACGGTTCCGATGCTCGACGGTCGCACGATCGCCCGTCGCCGTGGCGGGAAGTACCTCGCGCGCTCCGGGCTGGCCGGGGTCCGAGACCTGCTCGGTCACCGGTTCGGCCGCGGGCGGACCGTCCCCATCGTCGGCGGCACCGAGGAGCTCGCCGCGATCACGGAGCCGGGGACGAAACGGAAGTACCTCGACCTCGTCGACCGGGACTCGACGTGGCGCAACGAGACGCCTGCCCGATCGCTGCTGCGGGTGGCGAACTACCGGCCCGTCGAACGGCTCGCCGACATTCGGGCGCCGACGCTGCTTCTGGCCGGCACCGACGACGCCATCATCGACGCCG
>CAZNOA010000211.1:0-3226 GCA_964574565.1 uncultured Halobellus sp.
GCGCGGAGCTGTTCCCGATCCTCTACTACAACCAGGACGCGTTCCTCTCGCAGAGTCCGCAGCTGTACAAGCAGATGCTGATGGCGTCGGGGTACGAGGCCGTCTACGAGAACGGCACCGCGTTCCGCGCGGAGGACTTCGCGACCTCCCGGCACGTCTCCGAGATCGCGATGTTCGACGTCGAACTCGCGTACATCGACGACCACAACGACGTGATGGACGTCCAAGAGGAGTCCCTGCGATACGCGCTGCGCGCCGTGGCCGAGAACGCCACGCGCGAGCTCGACCTGCTTGACGTCGACCTGCAGGTGCCCGAAGACGACTTCCCGCGGATCACCTTCGACGAGGCGCTCGACCTCCTCGAGACCGAGTACGGTCACTTCCCCGACGACCCGACCGACCTCGACACGAAAGGCGAGAAGCTGCTCGGCGAGTACTTCGAAGAGCAGGGCCACCCGGCCTTCTTCGTCGTCGGATACCCCGACGAGAAGTTCTACTACATGCAGGACGTCGAGGGCGACGAGATCGCCTCCCGGAAGTTCGACCTCATATACAAGGGGCAGGAGCTCTCGTCCGGCGGACAGCGCGAACACGACGTCGATCGGATGGTCGACGTGATGGAGGAGGAGGGCGTCGAGCAGGCCAACTTCGAGTTCTACATCGAGGCCCTGAGCTTCGGGACCCCGCCTCACGGCGGCTACGGACTCGGCATCGACCGACTCGTCCAGAAGGTCGCCGACCTCGACAACATCAAGGAAGCGATCATGTTCCCGCGCGACCCGAACCGGTTGGAACCGTAGGCAACGCAGACAAGGGTCAGTCGAAGGCGACACACCACCGCACCTCCCGTCGCGCCCCGTTTCGACCGTCGATTTCCGACTTTATTTATATACGTACCCCAGTTCCATTCAGATTCGACGAAACGCGCTCATTCATCGGTTTTAGCCGGTTTAAACCGGACACAACTCGGCTGAAGCGTTTGTGCCATTAAAGTAGGTGGGGCCCCGACGACCAGTCGTCATGAACGCAATCAGAACGACGCTAATTGCTGCGCTCGTCGCGGCGGTGCTCGTCGGGACCGGCGGACTGGCCGGTGCCGTCACAGCCGCGCCCGGCGGCGTCGATGCCCCGAACGAGGCGGACGCCGGACCGCCGAGCGACCTGCCGGAACCGGTCCCTGAGTTCGTCGGCGACATCCTGAACTCGATCGGTGAGTTCCTCTCCGGCGGCATCGAGGATCTCGGTGACACCGTGAGCGACATCGCCGGGAACGGGACCGACGACGCGCCCGACGAGGACGGTGCGTAACATGTCCGAGGACATCGCGTCTCTCGACAGGCTGAACCGCCGGAGCTATCTGCAGGCGACCGGCGTCGCGGCGCTCGGAACGGCCGGACTCGCGGGCTGCGTCGGTCGCGCCACCGGCACGCTGGCGACCCGCATAACCGACCAACCCGCCGACATCGGCGATTTCGAATCGCTGCTCGTCACGATCGAAGGGATCTGGCTCGGGCCCGAAGGCGCCGTCAGCGGTGCGGAGGACGACGAGCAGGAGACGGACGGAGACAACGACGAGACCGACGACGGTGAGATCGACGAAGACGGTGACGGAGACGCGAACGGCGCCGATGACGACGGGGACGACGAGACCGAACCCGCCGGTCGCGAGTACTACGAGTTCGACGAGCCGGAGACGGCCGACCTCGTGGAGCTGCAAGGCGAAGCGACCCAACTGATCGACGAGCGGGAGCTGTCGGTCGCGAGCTATCAGTTCCTCCAACTCCGCGTCTCAGACGTCGACGGCACACTCACCGACGGCAGCGAGGCGACCGTTGACCTGCCGGGCGACGCGCCGCTCACGTTCAACGCGGCGTTCGAGGTCCGCGAGGACACCCGAACGAGCTTCACGGCCGACTTCGCGCCGGTCCGCCGCGGCACCGGTTCGTACGTTCTCCGCCCGGTTCCGGAGGGTATCGAGGTCAGCTACGAAGAAGCGGAGGGAGACTGAGCCGACGGCGCCGACGCGGGCGGCTGCACGGGCCGGCCGCAGCCGCCGTCCGCGTGATTCCTTCGGCCCTCCGTTGGAGTCCCGATCGGTCGGTCGGCGTCGGACCGCGATGGTCCGACGGCGGCCGGCGACCGCGACTCCGGGGTTAGGGCGGGAAGTCGATTCCGGGATTCGAGGACCGGGGGAATGCACGCGCTTACGGTCCTCAAGCAGAGGCACACGTCCCGACCCGACCGCCCCGCTGCGGCGATCCACGCGGGCCGGTCACACGTCCGTCCGACGACGATCGGTGTATCTGTCGACGAGTGCTCACCGAACCGCCAGCGGCTGCTGGTCCGAGACGAACGCGCGATACAGCGGTCCGGCGAGCAACAGCGTCCCGAGTCCGGCCATCGCGACGAACACGGCGGGGTCGACCGCGGAGACGCCCCCGGTGACAAGTCGGTCGAGCGAGACGCCGACGGCGACGCCGACGAGCATCCACGGGATCTCTCCGATCGCCGTCCCGAGCAGGAACGGGCGCGTGCGGATCCCCGAGACCCCGGCGCCGATCGACACGGCGTCGGAGGGGATCGGGAACAGCCGCGTGGCCGCGACGGCTCGAACGCTCCCGGTCGCGTCCGTCAGTCGCTCGCCGGCGTCACAGAGCCGTTCGACGGCCCGGAAATCGGTCCGCGCCCGCAGTCCACCCACGCGCGCGAGCCAGAACGCCGGCAGCGCCGTCAGCGTGAGCAGCACGACGCCGAGCGGGGCGCCGGCCCAGCCGTACCCGTAGCCGACAGCCACGGCGAGCAGCGTGTTCGGCCACGCGAGGAACGGTCTGACGGCGGCCAACGCGACCAACGCGGCGCCGAACCGAACCGGATCCGCGGCGAGCCACTCCAGCCAGCCGAGCACGATCGCCGGCGACACGGACACGGCGATCCCGATAAGGAGCGCGACGGCGGCGCCGGCGACGGCGTATCCTCCGATGGCTGCCCGGCGGTTCACGGCGGAGAGTGCGATCTCGGTTGATAAACGCTTTGTGGGACACGGAGATCCGCTATCGCCCGTACTACCTCTCGCTTGAACGCTCGCGGATGCGTCTCGCGAGCACTGTTCGGGCTCCACGAGAAGTCCCTGAACCTCACGAGAGCTTCTCTAAGGCCCTGAAGAAGTTCGACGGGGGGCCGGCGATCCGCATCGGCGGGCTCGTTCGTTCGAGGGTCACTTCGGTCG
>CAZNOA010000212.1:0-3225 GCA_964574565.1 uncultured Halobellus sp.
TGCCAGCCGAACTGCCACGCGCCGAGCCCGACGTCGCCACAGAACACGACCGCCTCATCGGGATCGCCGGCGTCCGGCGCGTCCACCTCGTACCGGATCGAGACGCCGGTGTTGTTCGCGTGCGGCATTGCGTGGATTACGCTTCCTGAAGGCTGCGGAGGACGTCCGGCGCGGCCGCGAGCGCGTCGTCGAGCCGGTCGGCGTCCGGGCCGCCGCCCTGCGCGAAGTCCGGGGGGCCACCGCCGCCGCCGCCGACGCGAGAGGCGAGCTCCGAGACCACCTGCCCCGCGTTGACGTCGACGCCCTCCGGGACCCCGACGACGAAGCTCGCGGAGCCGCCGGCACCGCTCCCGACGACGGCGACCCTCCCGTCGTCGACGTGGGCGTTCGCGGTCGCTCGGAGCTCGTCGGCGTCGCCGTCGACCCGCTGGATGACGGCCGTCACGCCGCCGATGTCGACCTCCTCGGCGTCCGCGCCGCCGGAGGCGCGAGCGGTCGCGAGCTCCTCTTTGAGCGTCTCGATCTCCTTGCCGCGCGCCTTCCACTCCCCGAAGAACCGCTCGGCCGTCTCGGGCACGTCGAGCGGGTCGACGTCGAGCGCTTCGGCCGCGTCGTACAGCGCGTCCTCCGTCCGCTGAGTCGCCTCGATCGCCGCGCCGCCGGCGGCGAACACGATCCGCTCGACGCCGTCTTGGACCGGCTCCGTCTTCAACACCTTCACGGCCCCGATGGAGCCGGTGCGGTCGACGTGGGTGCCGGCACACGCCTGGACATCCTCGTCGCCGACGTGGATCAGCCGGATATTCGTTCCCGGCGGGACACCTCCCTGATAGAGGTCGAACCCGTGTTCTGCCTCGGCCTTGTTGCGGTCTGGCCACTCTTGACGCACCGGCACGTCGTCACGGACGAGCTCGTTGGCGACTCGCTCGATCGCTTTGACCTCCTCGCGCGTGATCCGCTCGTAGTGGCGGACGTCGAGCCGCGAGGAGTCGATCCCCTTCTGTGCGCCCGCCTGTCGGACGTGGTCGCCGAGCACCGTCCGGGCCGCGTAACCGATCAGGTGAGTCGCCGTGTGGTGTGCGCGCAGCCGATCGCGGCGGTCGCCGTCGACCTGCCCGCGGACGAACTCCCCTTTCCCCGGGTCGGCGTCGGTCCGGTGGAGGACGACCCCGTCACGCTCTTGGACATCGACGACGCCGACCGTCGTCTCGCCGGCGGTGAGCTGTCCCCTGTCGGCGGGTTGCCCGCCGCCTTCCGGGTAGAACATCGTCTGGTCCAAGACGACGTCGTAGCCGTCTTCGCGGTCGAAGACGTCGAGGACGACCGCCTCGAACTCCGTGCGGCCCTGATCGTCGTAGAACAGCTTCTCCGTTTCGGGGAGGTCGCCGAGGCGCTCGTCGGGGTCGTTCCCCTGCTCCTCGCCGTCACCCTCCTCGTGGCGGTCGGCGACCAGCGCGTAGAAGTCGTCGGGCACGTCGACGGTCGCGCCGCGCTCCTCGGCGATGTCGGCGACCATGTCCGGCTGGATCCCGTGTGAGTCGTACAGCTCCAAGAGCGTCTCCGTCGGGATCGACTCGCCCGTGCCGGCGTACTCGTCGGCGAGCGACTCCACCTTTCGAGAGCCGCGTTCGAGCGTCTTCCGGTACTTTCGCTCCTCGGTGCGAACGATCTCGCGGATCGTGTCGCGGTTCTCGTAACCGAGCCGCTCGGCCTGCATGTCGACGAGCTCGTCGAGCGGCGCGTCCACGTCGACCTCGTCGACGAGTCGTTTCGTCCGGCGGAGCACCATCCGCGCGAGGTACCCCGTCCCGACGTTGGACGGGACGATCCCGTCGCCGAACATGTACGCGAGCGTCCGCGAGTGGTCGGCGATGGCGTAGATCGCTTCGAGCGGCTCGACCAGTTCGCGCAGCCGGGCGACGTCGACGTCGAGTCGCTCGGCGATCTCGCCGCGGGCCGCCTCCACGTCGTCGACGTCGTCGATATCCAGCCGGCCGGAGAGCTTCGCGGCGCGGTGGACGAGCCGCTGTTCGGCTTCGGTGTGGTCGATGCCGGCGTTCTCCTTGAGGAAGTCGATCGCGTCGGGGTAGACGGCCTCGTAGACGGTCGCGGTCCCCTGACTCATCCACGTCCACCGTTCGAGCCCGTAGCCGGTGTCGACGATGTACGTGTCCATGAACGAGTACGTGTTGCCGTCCTTCATCTCGTACTCGCCGTCCGGGTCCTGCTCCATACACATGAAGACGAGCGTCGCCAGCTCGGCGCCTTTATAAATAACCTCGATCGCCGGGCCGGCGTTGCCGCCGCCGACCCACGGGTCTTCGATGTAGGTGATCTCCTCGAGGTTCGCCCCGAGGCTCTCGAACAGCTCGTCGCAGTACTGAACCGTCTCGTCTTTCCAGTACACCTCCCCCTCGTAGGCGTACTCCTCCTCGGCGTCCTCACGCGTGTTGAAGGCGTGGTGGGCCATCATCTCGAAGGCCATCGTGTGTCGGCCCGTCTTCCCGACGTTGTCGATGTCCTGCATCCGGATACACGGCTGCGAGATGGTGAGGGGGTTCGCCGGCGGCGGCGTCTTCCCGGAGGTGACGAGCGGCTGGAAGTCGTAGATCGACGCCTGCGTCAGGAGCACGTCGTCGCGCCAGCGATTGGCCGCGACCGGGTACGGGTCGATCCGCTCGTGGCCGTTGGCTTCGAAAAAGGAGAGAAACGCCTCTCGCATCTCCGACAGGGAGTACGACTCCGCGAATCCCGGGTCGTCGATGAAGCTGTAATCCTCACACGGCGGCTCGCCGCAAAGCTCGCGGTCGGCGTCTCGGGTCCAGAAGTGCGCGCCACAGGAACCGCACTCCTTCCGGTCGAACCCTTCCTCCTCGAAGTAATCGAGACGGTACTCCGCTTCGAGATCGCTCATTACACGAATGTGACCCGTTGTTAATGCAAAAGGGTTCCGGGGTGTCGCTTCGGTGCAACCCAACGGGGGCGAGTCGACGGCGCGATCCCCTGCCGGTCGACGACCCTCTGCCCGATCGGCGACCCTCCGCGCGGCCGCAGTCCGAAACGGCCTTACGCCGCGCCCCCGCCTCTCCGATATGGTCGAGAACGTCGTCTATCCCGCGTACTTCGACGCCGACCGCTCCCGGTCGGAGGGGCGTCGCGTCCCGATGGACCTCGCGATCGAGGAGCCGACCGTCGACGAGATCGCGAAAGCGGTCCAGCAGGTGG
>CAZNOA010000213.1:0-3219 GCA_964574565.1 uncultured Halobellus sp.
AGTCAGATTCGGAAATCGCGGCCCACCCAAAGTACGGATGCTGATAATTTCGGCTGAACGTTCATATGTCACGACAGCGGACCTGCGGACGAGATGACTGTAACTGACGGCGCGACCGGCCGCCTCACCGGGCTGCTCGAGTTGATCCCCGACGGAAGCAAGATTGACGGGGCGACGTGGACTCGTCGGCATCGGTTCATGCTCGTCGTCACGGTGCTGCACGTTCCGTTCCTCGTCGGGCTCGGGCTGCTCGAAGGGCCGGAGCCGATCTCTGGCGCGACGCTGCCGGCTATCCCTACGAGCGAGCTGGTCCTGTGGGTCGGTATTATTGCGGCGTTAACGGCCGTTGCGGCGCTGCCGATGCTGCCGCGGCGGGCCCGGGCCGGGGCGATAGCGCTCGCGTTGACGTGGGCCTCGACCGTCCTCGTCTCCTTTTCGGGCGGCTTCATCGAGGCGCACTTCCACTACTTCGTCGCCGTCGTCTGGCTGGCCGTGTACGAGGACTGGGTGCCGCTGGCGATCGGCGTGGCCGTCGTCGCGGGGACTCACCAGCTGTTCTCGGTACTCGAGATGGGGATGATGTTCAACCACGAGCCGGCGATGCAGAACCACGGGTTCTGGGCGAACGTCCACGCGGTGTTCGTTCTCGCCGGCGTGGTCGGCATTCTCCAACTGTGGTCGTCGATCGAGTCCTCGCGGAGCGACATCCAACAGCAGCTCGCGGAGATCGAGGCGAAATCGGAGGAAATAGACCAGCTCGAAGCCCAGCGCGCACAGATCGAGAGCGCCCAACAGGAGATCAAAGCCCAAAAAGAGGAGATCAGCGAGGTGAACGAAGAGCTAGAGCGGAAGGCGGCCGACTTCTCGTCGGTGATGACTCGGGCCGCCGACGGGGACCTGACGGCGCGAATGGACACCGATACGGACGCCGAGGCGATGGAACAGATCGGCGCGTCGTTCAACGAGATGATGGCCGACATCGAATCGACGATGCAGGACATCCAGTCGTTCGCCCGCGAGGTGTCGGAAGCGAGCGAGAAGACGATGGAGGGGGTCGGCACGGCGGAGGGGCTGAGCGAAGACGTGACGAGGTCGATCGCGGAGATCGCCGAGGGCGCCGACGAACAGCGCGAGATGCTCGAACAGGTCTCCGGCGAGATGAACAACCTCTCGGCGACGATCGAGGAGGTCGCTTCCTCGACGGAGACCGTCGCCGACGCCGCACAGCAGACCGCGACGATCGCCGACGACGGCGAGGAGACGGCGCGTGAGGCGATTGCGAGCGTTCAGGAGTCCCGAGACGCGATCGGTTCCACCGCCGAGAAGGTGCAGGTGCTCGACGAGCGGATGGCGGACATCGGCGAAATCGTCGATCTCATCGGTGACATCGCCGAGCAGACGAACCTGCTGGCGCTGAACGCGAACATCGAGGCCGCACGGGCCGGCGGCGGCGGGACGGGCGCGAGCGCCGGGTTCGCGGTCGTCGCCGACGAGGTGAAACAGCTGGCAGAGGAGACGCAAGATGCGGCACAGGACATCGAGGAGCTGATCGCCGGGACGCAGGCGCAGACGGAAGCGACCGTCGAGGAAGTCCGTACCGCCGAAGAGCACATGGAGGACGGCGCGGAGGCCGTCCGCGACGCGGCCGACGCGTTCACGCGGGTCGCGGACAACGCCGCGGAGACCGACGACGGGATCCGCGAGATCAGCAAGGCTACCGACGATCAGGCGGCGAGCACAGAAGAGACGGTTTCGATGGCCGAGGAAGTGGCCGGGATCAGCCAGTCGACCGCGGAGGAGGCCGACGAGGTCGCGACGGCGGCGGACGAACAGCTCGCGGCGATGTCGCAGGCGACCGCCGAGGCAGGGTCACTGGCCGACCAGGCCGAACGCCTCCAGACGCTGCTCCGGAGGTTCGAGGCCGGCGGTGACGACACCGATCGAGCCGGGGCGCCGGGGACGCGGACAGTCGCCATAGGCGACGGCGGACGGTCGGACTGACGTCACTCGCGCGAAGCGAGCGCCGTCTCGAACGCGGTCAAAACCCGCTTCACCTGTGCGCCGTCCTCGACGAACACGAGCGTCCGCGGCGGTCGGACCGCCTTGGGTCTGACGCGGAGCCCGGCCTCGCCCGCCGCCTCGGCGACCGCGTCTGGGGCGGCGACGAACTCGATGCGGACGCGGTCGGGCTGGACGTAGGCCTCCGCGACGAGGGTATCGTCGCCTCCCGCCGCCCGCACGACCCTGTACGCCAGCGCGCCGTCCGGCGTCGGCTCGACGTCCGGGTCGGCGTCGGCGAGGTCCAGGAGGCCGAGGCGCCCGGCGTTGCCCGTGATCTCCGAGGCGAGCAGCTGGCCGATTCGGACGCCGTCCGTCAGGCGGTCCGTCACCATCACTCCGCCTCCGCGAGGCCGGCGCGAACGTCGGCCGCGAGGTGTTCGACATCGGCGCCGTGTTCTTTCGCGTAGAGGACGGCGGCGGCCTCGATGGTGACGGCGAGTGCGCGCTGCCGCTCGTTGATTCCGGCGACCGCGCGCTGCTTTTCGACGCCCGTGGCGACGATCGCGTCGAGAGCCGTCTCGAAGGTGGACTGCTCGCGGAGGACCTCCTCGTCGGGCGTGAACCCCTCGGGAACCACCACCTTGTCGGGGTCGAACTGCGCCACGAGATCGCCGTCCTCCTGGGCGACCAACCCGCGCCCGACCGCGACGTCGACGAGTCGTTTGGCCTGATCCGGAGAGAACCAGTCCCGATCGAGCGACAGCGCGACGACGAACTCTCCCTCTCCGAGCCGCTCTTTGGCGCGGTGTTTGAACGGGACCGCGACGGCGACCTCTAGGCTCATGTTCGATCCGGACCGCGGAACGGGCCTAAACGTATCGGACCGGCCGCCGCGTTTCTGAGTCACGCGAGTCGAGCCGTCGCGCCGGCGTGCGTCGCCGTGTCGCGGCGGTCGCCGAACGGACGGTCTTATACCCGTCGGCGGCGAAGTCGGGGCAACATGATATTTGAGGGCCTCCCGACGACCCCCCGCTCGGAGGAACTCGTCGACAAGGCGTTCTCGCGGGCGGCGCGAGCGGGTCGCGCCAAGCGCGGCCACGAGGCGCAGGAGTCGATGCTGCGGACGGCCGGCAACGTACTCTCGGACAACCTGGAGAACGTCGTCGTCTCGTGGCCGGACTTCGGCTTCGACGTCGACCCGTTCTACTACGAGATCGC
>CAZNOA010000214.1:0-3202 GCA_964574565.1 uncultured Halobellus sp.
CGGATGCAGCGGCTCGACATGACCTTCTTCGACGACAAGCAGACGGGTGAGGTGATGAGCGTCCTCAACAACGACGCCTCGAACCTCGAGGTGTTCTTGGACAACGCATTGCAGAACTCCGCGCGCCTCGGCGTGATGGTCGTCGGCATCGCCGGCGTCCTCTTTTATTACAACTACGAGCTCGCCTTCGTCACCCTCTCTGCGATCCCGTTGATGATCCTTTTTACGCTGTGGTTCATGCGCGCGGTCGAGCCGCGATACGTCGCCCAACGCTCCGTCGTCGGCGACCTCAACACCGCCCTGGAGAACGCGCTCTCGGGCGTCGAACTCGTGAAGACGTCGAACACCGAACCCCACGAGAGCGACCGCGTCGAGACCGCCTCGAAGGAGTACTTCGAGCGGACGATGTCGATCCTCCGGCTCAACTACGTCTACCGGCCGGGGATGGAGCTGTTCGCCGGGCTCGCGTTCGCCGCCACCTTCGCCGTCGGCGGCTACTGGCTGGCCGTCGGGCCGCCCGGTCCGTTCACGACGACGCTCACGGTCGGCACGTTCGTCACGTTCGTCCTCCTGACACAGCAGTTCGTCGCTCCGCTCGCAGAGGTGTCGAACATCGTCGATCAGTACGAGAACGCCAAGGCCTCCTGTGAGCGCGTGTTCGGGCTCCGCGACATCCCGATCCGAATCCGCGACAGCGAGGACGCGATCGAACTCGGCGACGACGGCGACGGGCCCGGCTCGCGCGGCGGCGTCGCCGGCGCGGTCGAGTACGACGACGTCTCGTTCGCGTACGCGGAAAACGCTCTCGTCGACCCGGCCGACGCCGACGAGGAGGTGATTCGGAACGTCTCCTTTGCGGCCGAGCCGGGCGACACGGTCGCGCTCGTCGGTCCGACCGGCGCCGGCAAGTCGACGCTGCTCAAGCTCCTGCTCCGGCTCTACGACGTCACCGGCGGCGCGGTCCGCGTCGACGGTCACGACGTCCGGGACGTCACCGTCGCGAGCCTCCGGTCGAACGTCGGGTACGTCGCACAGGACACCACGCTGTTCGACGGCACCATCGCCGAGAACATCCGGTACGGGCGCTTCACGGGTATCGGCGACGACGTCGAGAGCGACGCGGTCCGCGAGCGCGTCGTCGAGGCCGCGAAGGCGGCCGAGGCCCACGAGTTCATCGACTCGCTGCCGAACGGATACGACACGCGGATCGGCGAGCGGGGGGTGAAGCTCTCGGGCGGCCAGCGCCAGCGCGTCGCCATCGCGCGCGTCGTCTTACAGGATCCGGCGATTCTCATCCTCGACGAGGCGACGTCCGCGGTCGACACGGAGACGGAGATGCTGATCCAGCGCTCCCTCGACGAACTCGCCGCCGACCGGACGACGTTCGTCATCGCCCACCGCCTCTCGACGGTCACCGACGCGGACCTCACGCTCGTGTTGGAGGACGGCGAAGTCGTCGAGCGGGGCACCCACGACGAGCTGCTGGACGAGGACGGTCTCTACGCGAAGCTCTGGGGGGTGCAAGCCGGCGAGATCGACGAGTTGCCGGAGGAGTTCGTCGATCGCGCCCGGAAACGACACGTCGACCGCGCCGTTGAGCGAGCGATCGACGCGGGGACTGTCGAGAGCGAGACGCTGGACGGTTAGCCGGGTTCAAAAAGAGACCGCGAGCCACCGAGCCGGCGAACCGACAACTCTGCTCAGTCGTCGCCGGAGACCTGTCCGGGCGTGTCTGCGGCGGAACCGGGAACGGCCTCGGCGGACTCCGGCGGCTCCTCGCGGACGTCGGCGCCCTTCCCCTCCGCGATGACCTCGGCGTACGCGTCCGGGAAGACGCGGACGAAGTCGTCAAGCGCGTTCTGCCAGTCGTCGATGAGTTCCGCCGCACGGTCGCTGTCGGTGTACGCGCGGTGGTTCTCGACGAGCCGACGGAGCATCCGTTCGTCCGACTCGTCGAGCGTCTCACTGAGCGACACCATCCCGCGGTTCACCCGGTCGACGAATCGGTCGTCCGGGTCGTACACGTAGGCGACACCGCCGGACATGCCGGCCGCGAAGTTACGGCCCGTGTCGCCGAGGACGGCGACGACGCCGCCGGTCATGTACTCACAGCCGTGGTCGCCGACGCCCTCGACGACCGCTTTCACGCCCGAGTTCCGGACGCCGAATCGCTCGCCGGCGACGCCGTTGACGTACAGCTCGCCGCTCGTCGCGCCGTACAGCGAGACGTTCCCGGCGACGACGTTCTCTGCGGGGTCGTACCCCGCCTCGTCGGGCGTGTTGACGACGATTCGGCCGCCGGAGAGGCCCTTTCCGACGTAGTCGTTCGCGGCGCCGTTCAGCTCCATCGTGATCCCGGATGCGAGGAACGCGCCGAAGCTCTGGCCGGCGTAGCCGTCGAAGCGGCACGTGATCGTGTCGTCCGGCAGTCCGTCGCCCCCGTGCGCGGAGACGACGCGGTTCGAGAGCGTCGCGCCGACGGCGCGGTCGACGTTCGCCACGTCGCGAGTGAGCGCGACCGGCGCGCCGTCCTCGATGGCGGGGCTCGCCTCCTCGATGAGGTCCCAGTCGAGCAGCTCGTCGATTCCCGGATGCGCCTGCGGTCGCGTCTTCGTTCGGGAGTCGCCCGCGGGGTCGGCGATGACAGCCGACAGGTCGAGGTGTTTCGCCTTCTCGTGGTCCGTCTCGCGCTGCGTCAACAGATCGGGGCGGCCGACGAACTCCTCGAGCTCCGTGTAGCCCGCTTCGGCCATGATCTCGCGGAGCTCCTGGGCGATGAACGTCATGTAGTTGATGACGTGGGCAGGCTGTCCGGGGAACCGGTTCCGCAGGTCCTCACGCTGTGTCGCGACGCCGACCGGACAGGTGTTCTCGTGACACTGCCGGGCCATCACGCAGCCGGAGGTGACGAGCGAGGCGGTGCCGAACACGTACTCCTCGGCGCCTAACGCGGCGGCGACGGCGACGTCGCGGCCGGTCTT
The DNA here is from genome assembly GCA_964574565.1 of uncultured Halobellus sp. Taxonomy (GTDB): domain Archaea; phylum Halobacteriota; class Halobacteria; order Halobacteriales; family Haloferacaceae; genus Halorubrum. Next base: position 2,982 of record CAZNOA010000214.1, read on the forward strand.
CAGCCCGCCGTCGGCCGTCACCTTGATCCGGTCGCGGAGGCCGGTCGCCCGCAGCATCTGGTTCGCCTCGGCGAGCCCGAGCTCCCAGGGAAGTCCGGCGTTCTTGATCGACGTCTTCGGCGAGGCGCCGGTTCCGCCGTCGTGACCGGAGACGTGGACGACGTCGGCGTTCGCCTTGGCGACGCCGGCGGCGATGGTGCCGATGCCGGCCTCGGAGACGA
>CAZNOA010000215.1:0-3177 GCA_964574565.1 uncultured Halobellus sp.
GGAGGGCGTCACTCGGTCACCGTCGCGGATCGCGGGAGCATCTGGCTGACGCTCCGCGCGGAGGGAGAGGCCGCACACGGCTCTCGGCCGTCGCTCGGCGCAAACGCGATCGACCGCCTCTGGGAGGCCGTCTCGCTGCTCCGGTCGCGGCTCGCGTCGCGCGAACTCGAGCTCGACGACGACATGCTCCCGATCGTCGAGGAGTCGATCGAGTACTACGCCCCGACGCTCGGCGACGAGGCCGCGAGAGCCCTCTTCGAACGCCCGACGGTGAACCTCGGAGCGATATCGGGGGGTGAGGCGATCAACACGGTGCCCGCCGCGGCGACCGCTCGCCTCGACGTGCGGCTCACCGCGGGCATCGCGACCGCGGACGTCCTCGCCGACGTCCGGGACTGCATCGGAGCGTTCCCGGCGGTGTCGATCGCGGACGCGAGCTGGTCGGTCGGCAGTCGCGAACGGATCGACGGCCCGCTGGTCGAGGCCGTCGTCGACGCGGCGGCAGACGCATCCGGCGAGCGCGTGTACCGCCGGAGCGCGACCGGGGGCGGCGACGCGAAGACGTTCCGGCACGCCGGCGTGCCGACCGTCGAGTTCGGGTTCGGCACCGACACGGTCCACGCGACCGACGAGTACATCACGACCGAGGCGCTGGCCCGGAACGCCGCGGTGTACGCCCGTCTGCCGTCGGCGCTGGCGGCTGCGACACCGTCGTGAGAACCACCGGCGAAGAGCCCCCACGCTTTTTGTTTTCGTTCCGTAGCTGTTGGTATGGTCGAACTCAGCGCTCCGGAGCTCGAGGGCGCACAGCTCAGGTACAACGACGACACGTGGGAACTCACCGGCACGATCGAAGTGAAACAGAACGGAGCGCTGATCCAGGCTCAAGCGAGGAAGCCGGATCGTGTTCGCGGCTCCACCGGCCGCCTCAAGTTCGTGCTCGAGAGCCCGCCGGCGTCGCTTAATCCCGGCAATCCCGGCGAGTTCAGCTGTGAGATCACGAAGAACGACGACGGACACGGGCTCGTGGTCACGCGCGGCGGACAGGCCGATCGGTACAGCCTCGCAAAGATGACGTACGACTGACGCGGGAGCGTCGAGACCGCGGACGAGAGCGGAGGTGAACCGTCATCACCCCGGTACGCCGCGGTTTCGACGGACCGCAAGCGCGCCGTGATAGAGGATCATCGAACAGACGAGCAGCGCGGAGCCGACGAGCAGTAGGAAGCTCACTCGGTCGAGAATCGGCATCTCGAGCCACGACGAGAGCTCGCTGACCCCGACGGCGGCGCTGGCGACGAGCAGCATGACCCCGAAGTAGATGGTCACGTCGTCCTCGTCGACGTACGCCGTCGCGCTCGACCCGATCCGCGCGCCGAGCGCGCTCCCGACGAGGAGCGCGGTGACGATACCCAGATCGATCACGCCCGCTCGTCCGTACGTGAACGCGCCGACCGCGCCGGACATCAGCCCGCCGAAGAGACTCGTCCCGACCGCGGCCGCCAGCGACGTGCCGATCACGTAGTAGATCGCGGGCATCCGGACGAACCCGCCGCCGACGCCGAGGAATCCGGAGACGAGTCCGACGCCGCCGCCGACTCCGGAGATCGTCCAGAGCGACGCCTTGCTGCCGTCTGCGAGCGTCATCATCGGCGGAACGTTGTACGACTGGATCCGCCTCGCGATCGCAGGCACATCGTCGTCAGAATCGGCCTCGTCGCTTCGGGCTTCCGGTTCGTCATCCTCGTCGGTCTGTAGCGCGCTCCGCGTGAACAGGATCCCGATCGCGGCCAGCAGGAGGACGTACGCGACGCCGACGACGACGTTGGCGATCCCCAACACCTCTAAGCCGAACACCAGCCGGCTGCCGAGCTCGATCCCGAGCGTGATCCCGACGAACATCAGCGCGCCGAGCCGGTAGTCGACCTGGCCGGCGTCGTGGTGTTTCATCGTCGCGATGACCGCCGTTCCGAACACGAACGCCATCGAGCTCCCGATCGCGACGGGCGCGGGGTACCCCAGGATCAACAACGCGGGGGTAACGAGGAACGACCCCCCCATACCGAAGAACCCGAAGAACACGCCGACCATGAACCCGAAGGCGACGAACAGGGCGATCACCTCCGGACTCAGCCCGAGCAGGTCGATCGAACGGATCGATTCGATCATCTATCTGCTCGCCAGCCTGTCGAAGACCGCCGGGGCGACCGCGTCCTCGACGGCGCCGTACCCGACGTATAGCAGGATCGCCTCGAACAACACGACGGCGATCACCGCGAGCGCTTGGACGGACGGGGACGTTCCCGCGAGAAGCTCCCCGCCGATCATTTCGCTGCTCCGTTACTCCGGTGGGGTAGGTCAGATAAGTCGGTCATCTACCTGACTGTAGCCGTCGCGACGATATAACAGTTTTGTATTTATTACACAATACTATATTCGCGTGAGGGACGGGACACGACACAGCACGTATCGATAACTTACGCGATGATGTCGGCTCAGCACGAGTCGGTCTCCGAACACTGTGAGCGATCGACCGAGGCTGTCCGGACGATACGCCCGGGACGGCGGGTTTGCGCCGCCAGAGATCGCCGAGGCTGCGCCACTGCGATCGATCAGCCGGGCCGACACGGCGTGCGTTCACCGCGACACCGGTCGCGATCGTCCGTGTGTTTATTGAGGGAAACTCACACAGCCGAGCGTCGACGGTTCCACGACGGTGAGAATCCGGCGGTTGCATTAATAATCGGAGCGCGAATCGTCTCGTATGAGCAGCCAGTCTCGTGTTTCGCGTCTCGACCTCGACGCGGCGTTCAAGGCGTTCGGCGCGGTCGCGATCCTCATCGCGGTCACCCTTTCGTTCGCGGTGATCGCGCTCACCGACCCGTTCGGCGAGTACGTGGCGGCGAGTCCGGCCGCGATTGCGAGCGTCCTGTTCGCCGGCTTGCTCGCCGTCACGGGTTACACGGCGTACACGCTCCGCCGCCGCTGACGCTCGGTCGGTCTGGAGCGATTTCGAGGATCAAAAACGGCTCGGTCCGCCGCGGTCTCGCGTCCCTTACGCCGAGCGCGGCGGCGGTACCAGGAACACGTTTCCGCTCGCGTTCGCGACGATATCCTCGGAGACGCTGCCGAGCAGGAGTCGCCGGAGACGGCTCCGACCGCGCGATCCCAAAAGCA
>CAZNOA010000216.1:0-3176 GCA_964574565.1 uncultured Halobellus sp.
CCAGCACGTCGCCGAGACGCTCGGAGCCGTCCGCGAGCTCTACGGTCGCGTTCCCGTGAGCCGCGATCAGTTCTTCCGAGGTCGTCGGATATTGGTGCTGTTCGAGCCGGTCGTCAACGCCGTTCAATCGCATCAACTATCGAGAGAGGCCGATGGTTCTTAATGATTGTCCATGCACAACCTTAGTCGGGGTGAACACCTTATATTGCCTTATATTGCGTCGGCGAGTCGGCCGTCGGTCTGTGTCGGCTTCGAGTCGTTCGGCTTCATCATCGGGCGCTCACACACCTCGCGCCGCCCCCTGTCCCGCTCGTCGACCGCCGTCGCTTAGTGCGTGGTCACCGAAGGAACCATATGGATCCGGACTCCCCCGGCACTGCTCCCCCCGTCGCAGACCTTCACGTTCACACGACCGTCTCCGACGGCGTGATGACGCTCTCGGAGGTCCCCCCGGTCGCTCGCGACGCCGGCCTCGACTGGGTCGCGATCACCGACCACGACAGGATTCACCCCGACCTCGCGGCCCCCGTCGTCGACCGCGACGGGACCCGACTGATCCGGGGGATCGAACTCCGCGTCGACGCCGGCTTCGAGCGACTCGATCTGCTCGGTTACGCGGTCGAACACACCGACGCGCTCGACGCCGAGATCGAGCGGCTTCAAGCCGACCGCGAACGGCGCGGGGCCGCGATCGTCGAGCGAGCGGAGGAGCGACTCGGCGTCGACCTCGCGATCGAACCCGGGCCCGGGATCGGCCGTCCGCACGTCGCCCGTGCGATCGACGAGTCCGCGGCGCCGTACGACTACGCCGGCGCCTTCGACGAGCTGATCGGCGACGACGGTCCCTGCTACGTCGCCCGCGAGGTGACCGATTTGGACCGCGGCGTCGAACTCCTCCGTGACGCCTGTTCGGTCATCGGGCTGGCGCACCCGTTCCGATACGACGACGTCGACGCCGCGCTCGACGTCGCTCGGGAGCTGGACGCGGTTGAGCGCTTCTACCCGTACGGACGCGCGGTCGACGACACGCGAATCGAAACGGTCGCCGCCGAAGCCGACCTCCTGTTGACCGGCGGGTCGGACGCGCACGAACGAACCCTCGGCGAGGCGGGGGTCCCCGTCGAGGCGTTCGAACGGATCCGCGAGCGGCTTCCGGCTCCGGTCGACGCGTCGTGACGCGGTCCGTGTGCCGGTTTCTAACCCTCCCGATCGACGAACAGGATTAAGCCCTCCCCCGACGGAGTGTCACGTATGCGGTGCCACTACTGCGAGCGGGAGGCCACGTACGAGGCCGAGCAGAGCGGCGTGGTCGTCGGCCTCTGTGAGGAGCATTTCAAAGCACGCGTCGAGGAGCTCGCCGAGTCGGACGAACTCGCCTCGCTTCGCGACCGAATCGATATCGAGTCCTCGGAGTAACGGACCTCGCGTCGTCGTCGTCGACCGCTCCTTCGTGACGAACCATAAAAGACGCCTCGGAGCCAACGGCTCGGTATGCATCCCACCAACCGGCCGCGACGGCTCCGGACCGACGGCGTTCGTTCGCTCGTCAGCGAGACGTCGCTGTCGGCGTCGGACCTTGTCGCGCCCGTCTTCGTCGACGCGACGACCGACGAGCGCGTGCCGATCGAGACGATGCCGGGCCACGAGCGCGTCCCGGTCGACGAGGCCGTCGCACGGGTCGAAGCGATCCGCGACACGGGCGTCGAGGCCGTCATCCTCTTCGGGATCCCGGCCTCGAAAGACGCCGAGGGGAGTCGCGCGTACGCGGACGACGGCGTCGTCCAGCGCGCGATCCGACGGATCTCCGCCGAGACCGACGCGTACGTGATCGGCGACGTCTGTCTCTGTGAGTACACGGACCACGGTCACTGTGGCGTGATCGAGGACGCGGCCGAAGACGACCCGACGCTCACGGTGAAAAACGACGAGACCCTCGAACTGCTCGCGGCGACCGCCGTCTCGCAGGCGGACGCGGGCGCGGAGATGGTCGCGCCTTCGGCGATGACCGACGGACAGGTCCGGGCCATCCGCGAGGCGCTCGACGCCGCCGGCCACGAGGACGTCGCGCTGATGAGCTACGCCGCGAAGTACGAGTCCTCTTTTTACGGTCCGTTCCGCGATGCGGCGGACGGCGCCCCCGCGTTCGGCGACCGCAGGCACTACCAGATGGACCCGGCAAACCGGAGAGAGGCACTTCGCGAGGCGCGGCTGGACGCCGAGGAGGGCGCTGACGTGCTGATGGTCAAACCCGGCCTCCCGTATCTCGACGTCGTTTCCGACCTCCGCGAGGAGTTCGAGCACCCGATCGCCGCGTACAACGTCTCCGGCGAGTACGCGATGCTACACGCGGCCGCAGAGAAGGGGTGGCTCGACTTAGAGGCGACCGCCCACGAATCGCTGCTCTCGCTGAAACGCGCCGGTGCCGACCTGATAATCACGTACTTCGCCGAGGATCTCGCTGAGAGGCTCTGAAACCCCTTCAAACGGCGAGTGAGAGTTATATACTCTGGCGGGTAAGCCACCGCAAGCGAAACGAACCATGTTGGCATACTTCTCGATCGGGGCAGCGGTCCTCTTCCTCTGTGTCGTGGTCGTCGCCGGTTTCTACACCGGTGCCCGGCACGTGGAACAGATGAGCGGCATCGTCCGGAACACTGACCGTCCGACCTGGGCTCAAGAGCCGGTCGACGCGTTCAACCGGGTCGTCGGTCGCCCCACGTCCGTCGATCCGGCCGCGGAGCTGTACGACGAAGAGGAAGGCGATGGGGCCCGTGAGGGAGACGACCTCGCTGAGGAGAGCCCGACAGCGGAGGAGCCGAGCCGATGATCGCAGAGCCGTGGGTCGGGCTGTTCATCGTCTACTTCACCGGGCACGCGTTCGCACTCGGGTTCTTCCTCGGGGCCCGCTACGTCACGTCGGTCTCGAACCCCGACCGGCGCTGGTGGCGACCGGCGTGGCTCCAAGACGCGATCGACGCCTATGCACTGAGCCACCGACGGCCGCTGTCGGCCGACGAACTCACCGCGTACGACTGGGACGACAGAGACGAGAGCCACTGACAGCAGCGGAACGATTTCGCCCCGCGACTGCGGGCCACTTATACGATCTGCTCGCCGTCGTCGTCGTACACCTCGATCGCGTCGACCGGACAGACCCGCGCGGCGAACTTCGCGTC
>CAZNOA010000217.1:0-3170 GCA_964574565.1 uncultured Halobellus sp.
TCGACGACGGCGCACTTGTACGCCATCCAGCCGGCGAGCGCCTTCACCTCGTCGCGCGTGACGTCCGGGTGGTATCGGATACCCCCCTTGTAGGGACCGCGGTCGCCGTTGAACTGGGCACGGTAGGCACGCACCGTCTCCAGCGAGCCGTCGTCGCGTTCGAACGTGAGGTTCGTCTCCAACACCCGTTCGGGGTTTTTCAGCCGTTCGATGACACCGGGAGCGGCGTCGATCGACGCCGCCGCGTCGTCGACCTGCTCTTGGAGACTCTCGAACGGGTTCGCGTGGTCAGCCATGCGTGAACGTCCCGCGGGGGCGAGGTTAATTGTGACGGACGGTTCAATGCGTGTGAAACACTGACCCCCGTTCGTCTCCGCGTTACAGCCCGTCTCACCGAGTCACCGGTCGTCTTCGGCCGCCGCGGCCCGCGCGAGGATCCGCTCGGCCTGCGCGATCAGCGGGGCGTCTATCATCTCGCCGTCGACCTGGAACACCGCGCGGTCATTCCGGCGCGCCTCGTCGCGCGCGTCGAGCACCGCCTCGGCCCACTCGATCTCGTCGCCGTCGGGCGTGAACGCCTCGTTTATGGGGTCGACCTGTGCGGGGTGGATCGCGATCTTCCCGTCGTAGCCGAGCGTGAGCGCGAACTCGGCGTCCTCGCGGAGCCCTTCCGTATCGGAGAAGTCGGTGTACACCGTGTCGATCGCGTCGACGCCGGCGGCGCTGGCGGCGAGGACGACGTGTTCGCGGGCGTAGAGGATTTCGGTCCCCCCCGCGGTCCGCGTCGCACCGACGTCGGCTGCGAGGTCCTCGGCGCCGAAGACGACCGCGTCGGTCGGGCCCGCGCCCGCGATAGACCGCGCCGAGAGGACGCCGTCGGCGGTCTCGACCAGCGCGAACACGGCCGGATCGAGGCCGCGGTCCGCACACAGCGAGGCGGCTTCCGCGACCCGCCCGGGCGATTCCACCTTCGGGAGCATGACGGCGTCCAGTCGGAGCGTCGACTCGGGTTCGCGGCTCGACGCCACCAGCGCGTCGAGGTCGGTCGCCGGCTCCTCGGCGGTCAGTCGAACGCACACCTCGGCGTCCGGGTCGAAGGCGGCGTCAGTGAGTACCTCGCGGACGCTTTCGCGGGCTTCGTCCTTCCGGTTCGGCGCGACGGCGTCTTCGAGGTCGAAACAGAGTACGTCGGCACCGGTGTCGGAGGCCTTCCGCATGAGTTCCGGTCGGTCGCCGGGAGCGAACAGCAGGCTTCGTCTGGCCATATTCGACACACCGTCGACGAGCACCTAAAAGACGACGGCGGGCGACGGACGTGAGAGAGGGCGGAGCGGTACCGATTTGACCCGTGCGGCCGACCGCCGGCGTATGCCCGGACGCCACTACGAGGAGTTCACCGTCGGCGAGACGATCGACCACGCGAAGCGACGGACGATAAGCGAAGCCGACAACCAGCGCTTCTGCGACATGACGATGAACCAACAGCCGCTTCACCTCGACGCCGACTTCGCCGGCGACACGCAGTTCGGCGAGCGGGTGGTCAACGGGCTGTACACCATGTCGCTGGCGGTCGGCGTCTCGATCCCCGAGACGACCGACGGCACCATCGTCGCGAACCTCTCGTACGACGACGTGGAACACCCGAACCCGGTGTTTCACGGCGACACGATCCGCGCGCGGTCGACCGTCACCGAGAAGCGAGAGACGAGCGACGGCGAGCGCGGCGTCGTGACGATGCACGTAGAGGCGTTCACCGTCGCCGAAGAGGGCGAATCGGACACCCTCGTCTGCGAGTTCGACCGGACGGTCCTCTCGGAGAAGCGCTCCGGTTCGGAGGGGTGACGCGACCGCGGATCAGCGCTCGTCCTCGCGGTCCGCGAGCAACAGCCCGAGGTACGACGTTCGGATCTGCGTGGACCCGTCGAGGCCGAGCGCGTCGAGCGCGTCGAGCGCCTCGTCGCGGATCGCGCCGATCGCGGCCTCGTCGTCGACCCCTCGCTCGATCTCGACGAACTCTCCGAGGTCTGCGACGGCGTCGAGCGTGACGGTGAAGCCGTCGTACGACCAGAACTCCCGGCGCTTCTCGACGGTCGCGGCGGGGTCGAAACCCAACCCCTCGAACACCCCCGCCGTCGCCTCGGCGTCCGCCACCGCCGTCTCGTGCTCCGCGCGGGTCTTCGATCCCTCGTCCAGCAGCGGCCCCTTATACGTCAGCTTCGTCGTCTCCGCCGTCTCAATCGGTTCCGACGCCGCCGAGTCGTCGACATCGGCGGAATCGATGCCGTCCGCGAGTTCGGTCTCGTGGCGAACGCGGAGCGCCTCGTCGGTCTCGGCGAAGTCCCGATGCGGCGCGTCGTAGTACACGTCCCGCTGGCGACGGGCGTCGACGCGCTCGGCCCCGGCCTCACGGAGCCGCTTCCGGACCGCGTCGAGGTCCGCGGCCACTTTGATCTCGACTTCGTACATACCTCGACTCCCACGGGAGCGTTGATAAGGGCGGTGCCACGCCGTCGCGCTCCGATACGGACCGTCCCCGGACCGAACCGTGCGCCTTAAGGGTGTAACAGGTGACCTTTCGTGTATGAGCGATCAGGAGCAAGCGGACGCGGCCGAGGACGCCGACGAGGCCGAGACCGAGAGCGAAACCGAATCCGCCGGACTGGCGGACGGCGACTTCGTTCGTGTCGCGTACACGATCCGGACCGCCGACGACGACCGCGTCATCGACACGACCGACGAGGCCGTCGCCGAAGAGGCGGAGATCGACACCGAGGAACACGAGTTCGAGCCGCGCATCATCGCGCTCGGCGCCGGACACGTGTTCCCCTCGGTCGAGGAGGCGTTCGTCGGCGCCGCCGTCGGCGACACGGGCGTCGTCGACGTTCCCGCCGAGGACGCGTTCGGCGCGTACGACCCGGACGAGGTCGAGACGGTCAAGGCCGACAAGATCCCCGAAGACAGCCGCTACCCCGGTGCCCAGATTCAGATCGACAACCGACAGGGCTACCTCGAAACGATCATCGGCGGGCGCGCCCGGGTCGACTTCAACCACCCGCTGGCCGGCGAGGACCTCGAGTACGAGTACGAGATCCTCGAGGCCATCGAAGACCGCGAAGAGAAGGCGGCCGGCATGCTCGGGATGTACCTCCAAGAGGCCCCCGAGGTCCGCA
>CAZNOA010000218.1:0-3142 GCA_964574565.1 uncultured Halobellus sp.
ACCCCGCGGTCGAGGCGATGCCCCACGCGACCGGCGTGTCGCTGTCGGGGACCGGTCCGAGCGTCGTCGCCGTCGCGGAGCCCGCCGACCCCGAGACCGACCTCGACGCGGTCGCCGACGCGTGGGGCGACCGACCCGGAACGCTCCGCCGAACGACCACCCGAAACGATGGTGCGACCGTCAACTGACCACCCATGAGCAACACACCGAACCCCGAGGAGATGAGTCTCGACGAACTGCGACAGGAGATCGAAGACATCGACCGCGAGATCGTCGAACTGATCGCCCGCCGAACCTACGTCGCGGACACGGTCGCCGCCGTGAAAGACGAACGCGACCTCCCGACGACAGACGAGGGCCAAGAGGAGCGCGTCATGGACCGCGCCGGCGCGAACGCCGAGCGCTTCGACGTCGACGCGAACCTCGTGAAGGCGATCTTCCGGCTGCTGATCGAGTTGAACAAGGTGGAACAGCGAGAGAGCCGGTAGCTCAATCGAGGCCGAGACTCAGCGTTACCGCCTCGTCGACTTCAGCCATCGAGGGCCCGTCGAGTGAACCGACGACCGAGTGAATCCGTTCCGGAACCGAGACGGTTCGAATCTGGTCGAGCCGAATTGACGAATCTTTTTCGAGTGGAGAGCCGTCCGACTCGACGAACACCTCGAACGGATACCCGCGGTAGGTCCCCGTGACGGGCGCGACGATGGTCGTACTGGAGTTCCGGTTTCCGATATCGTTTTGAATGACCACGGCCGGCCGCGTCTTCTTCATCTCGTGTCCTTCGGCGGGGTCGAGTCGAACGATAACCACATCGCCCCGTCGTACGTCCGTGCCGTCACTCATCGAGGCTTTCCCACGCTTCGTCGGAGGTTTCGCTCCACTCCTCGGCGAGTGCCCCCGCGCTCTGGGAGGCCTCCCGATAGGCGGCTGCCAGCTCGTCGTCGTCCGGTCGGTCTGACTCTACCTCAACGACAGCGACGGTCACGCGCTTGTTCGCGTACTCGGTTCCGAGATAGACTCGACCCCGGTCGTCCGTCTCGTTCGTTTTGAGGTCTGTTGCATCGACTTTCATCGAGGAACAGTACGGACCCGCCGCTGATATGTGTTACCCACTATTACCCACAGATTCTCCCGTAGCGGTTACAGGGTGTAGTATCGATTTCAGCTACCTGAACAAAGTGGAGCAGCGAGAGAGTCGGTGATCACGGGGTAACCCGTCAAACACGTCAGATATCCATTATCTAAAGCCGCGGCTGCTCCAGACCGATTGACGGTCACGAACGGGCGATCGACGCTGACGAGCGCTTTGACCCCGGACAGCGGGACGCACGCCACTTGTCTGACTGGACTTTATGCGCGTTGAATGTTAACCGTTAGCTAGGAGCATGATATCCGAACTCCCCGTTGAGAGCGTAAGCGGCCAGTCGGAGTGGGGCTGGAACGAGCAACGGACGGCTCGAGAGCCGTCGGACCCGCCTGACGGCGGTGCCGGTTGCCGACCGACAGGGACCCGCAGCGGTCCTTCGGACCGGACGGGCGTTTCCCGCCGTGAGGTCGAACGCCTCGAAGCCGAACTCGAGCAAAAAGAACAGCAGCTCAGACATGTGACCGAGCGGTACGAACTGCTTCTCGCTGAAAAGAACCGACAGCTCGCGGACCGAGACGACCCGGGATCCGAACGGGATCAGGAGTCGACGCTTCGCTCGGTCATCTCTCGATACCTCCCCGGACGCCCGTAGGAGACCGACGCCACGCAGGCCGCCGTTCCCGCGCCCTCACTCGCCGTCGTTCGCACGGCGCTCGGCGAGGCGGCGGGCGGCGTCACTCAGCCCCGGGCCCTCCCACCCGTCCGTCGATCCCTCCCCGAGTTCGGCCTCCGGCTCTCCTTCGTTCGATTCCACGCGATCCGAACCGTCGACGAGGCCGTCGAGCAACGTCCCGGTGTCGGCTCCCTCGGCGGCGCGCTCGTCCGCCGAGTCGTCCGCGGCCTTCTCGCGAGGCGTCCTCTCCGCCTCGTCTGCCGATCGACCCGGTCCCTCGGGATCGTTCGGGACCGCTGACGGGGGCGCGTCCGGCGGATAGCTCCGTTCGGCCGGCGGCACGAAGGCGCTCTCGACCGCCCTGACGACCTCGCGAACGCTCTCCTCGTCGAGCCGGTCGGCGTACGCCTCGCGGATCAGGTCCGGCACCGCGTACGCGTAGTGCCCCCGGCCGGCGTGACGGATGAGTCCCGCCCGGCGGATCGGCCGGTGTCGGCTGTAAGCGTGTCCGGAGTCCCCGTCGCCGCCGGCGTCGATGTGGGCGGCGACGGGTTCGCTGACGCCCTCGCGTCGGTAGTGACGGAGCATACCGCGCGAGAGCTCCGGAAGCGACTCGATCCGATTTCGAAGCTCATTGATGACGGCCTCCCGAGTACCGAGTTCGACGGCGTCGTCGAACCGGAGCGCGCTCTCGGCGACGTCGGCGCGGGTGACGGGGTCGACGTCGTCGGCGGCGGACGGGTCGGCGTCGGCGCTCTCTCTCTCGCGTTCCGAGTCGGCAGCGTCGGCGTCACCGGTGTCGACCGGCTCGGCGGATCCGGGCGGCTCGTCGTCAGGCGTCGCCGTCGTCTCTCCGTCGGCCGCGGCCGGCGCGTCCGCCGACGCTCCCGCGCCGTCGCTCTCCGTGGCGCTTCCCGCGTCGTCGTACGCGTCGATCTCCGCCTGCTCGCGTCGTTTCGCGGCCGCCACGGACTGCCCGTCTCCGCCTCGGTACGGGGCTTCCGCCTTTCCGAGTAGCGCCTGTGCGAACTGGTCGGCCATGTTGCTCAGGTCGCGGGCCTCCTCCAGCTCTCGTTCGAGCTCGTGGATGCGCTGGCGCTTCTTGTCGAGCTCCTGTCTGAGGTCGGCCAGCTCGGACTCGTGGCGGGCCTTCTCGTCGGAGATCGACTGGAGCTCGCCGACGAGGTCGCTGGAGACGGATTTGAGCTCCGGCCGCTCGAAGTCGTCGAGTCCGGGAGTCGCGCCGGCGTCGAACGTCTGCTTGCGGTGGAACTGGATCCGGCGGATCGACTCGTCCCAGTCGGTCATCAGAAAGGCCTCGCCGTCGCCGAGGTCCTCGACCGCGCTCGCGTACTTCGAGCCCAGGATCCGCCCGACGACCT
>CAZNOA010000219.1:0-3113 GCA_964574565.1 uncultured Halobellus sp.
GATCGTCGACGACTCGCGAGACGAGTCCGGTTCGAAGCGCCTCGTCGGCGTCGAGAACGCGCCCGGAGAGCGCGAAATCGAGCGCCTCCCCCTCCCCCATCACCCTCGGCAGTCGGACGGTGCCGCCCCACGCGCCGAAGAGCCCGAAACTGACCCCCGGCTCGGCGAACGTCGCTGCGGGCGTCGCGACTCGGACGTCCGCCGCCGCTGCGAGCTCCACGCCCCCGCCGCGGGCCGCGCCGTCGATACCGCAGACGACGACCGCGTCGGCGCCCGCGACCGCGGCGGCGAGCCGCTGGCCGCGTCGCGCGAACGCTTCCGGGTCGTCGAGGTCGGCGACGACGTCGAGGTCGGCGCCCGCACAGAACGCGTCGCCGGCGCCGCAGAGGTACGCGACCGGCCGGTCCGTCCCGTCGATGGCGCTGTGGAGCGCGGTCAGCTCCGTCGGTCGGAGCGCGTTCCGTGCCGCCGGGCGATCGATCGTAATCTCGCGCACCGCCTCCTCGTCTCGAGTGCGAATCACGTCCGGTAATTCCGGGCGTTTCCAAAGGTCTTTGCCCCTCCCTCGTCTATCGGCTAGCAATGGACGATGCCGCGCGAGCGCGTGACGCAGCCCGCGAGGCGCTCGCGGACGTCGAACCCGAACCGCTTCGCGAGGCGCTCGAGACCCGAATTCTGGACGCTGCGGTCACTCCCGGCGTGCTGGCGCTGGTCACCGCCCGTGCGGTGGACCCCGATGTGGACCTCGACGACGTCGTCGACCGAGCGGCTGGCGTACAGCTCATCTACGAGGGGCTTCGGCTCACTCGGTCCGTGGCCCACGACGAGCCGTGGGCCACCGCGGCCACCCACGAGGCCGACATCGAGGCAGACATGGACGTGCTCACGGCGGACGTGCTCGTCTCTCGCGGGTTCTCGCTTTTGGCGTGTACGGACGCGGCCGCGGCCGCGGTCGAAGTCGTTCGGAGCTTCGGGCGCGATCAGACGCTCCGCGAGCGTGAGGGCGTCGACCCCGCGGCCGCCGCCGCGTTCGACCGGAACTTGGAGGTCGACGCCCTCGAGCTCGCTGTCGTCGCCGGAACGACGGCGGTCGGGGGAGAGCCGCCAGAAGAGCTGTTGACGTACGCCCGCCGGCTCGCGGCCGATTACGACGGTGAGTTCCCGCCGCCGGGGACGGCCCTGCCCGAGACGACCGCCGATCGCATCGCCGACATCTCCGACCGGGCCGTGAGCGCGACCGACCGGTGACGCGACCGACCGGTGACGTGAGCGCGACCGACGACCAGCGGCGCGACCCGACGGTGACGGGTCGGCCCGGCGGCGGACGCTTCGACTGCGCGACGGCGGTGGATCGAAACCCCTAAAGTCGAATCCGGTCAACGAACGATTGCGTGCCTGGGTAGCTTAGCGGTAAAGCGCGTCCTTGGTAAGGACGAGAGCCCGGGTTCAAATCCCGGCCTAGGCTTATTTCTTACCCTGCCGAACCGCGAACGACGTGTTCACGGACGATCTGCGATCTCGCCTAGTTTCTATCGGTTATCCGACACCTCGCTTTGCGCCCCGATGGTCGTTAATGATCTATCACATCGTAATATTTGCCACCACAGTGTTGTAATTATAAATAATATTGAAAAAGCGGCGTTATTTCTTGAAATAACTGCGAAAATAACTTCCAGATCTTTTGGCCGTATCTTTCGTAACTTATTATAGTGACTGGTTGTAGTTTATGGTATGCCAAGTCGGCACGAAGGCTCCGACGGAAGTCGGACCATCAATCGACGCAACGTTCTGACCACAATCGGTGCGGCCGGCGCCGCCGGTCTCGCCGGATGTGGTGATCAAGAGGGTGATCCCGGTGAGGATGACGACAGCGACGACGGAGAGGGGCTCTTCCCGCTCGAAGTCCAGCTCGAAGTCAACGCGGACAACGACGACCGCGTGCAGATGGTCGAGCTCATCGCCGAATCGATGGAGCAGAGCGGCTACTTCGAGACCGAGATCGAGACGTACGAGTGGAACACGTACACCGGTCGCGTGCTCGATCCGGAGTACCAGAACAACGGGTACATCCCATGTATCGGTCTCTCCGGGACCTTCAACCCGCACAGCTTCTGTGACGCGCTTCACAACTCCGCGAACATCGGTGCGTGTTGTAACCTGAACGGGATCAACGACCCCGAACTCGACGAGCTCCTCGATACCGCCCGATTCGGTGTCGACGTCGCGGAGGACCCGCAGCTTCGCGCGGAGCGCTACGACGAGATCTGGCGGCTCCTCGCCGAGGAAGCGTACAGCTCCATCACGCATTTCGACCTTGCGACCGCGGTGACCAACACGGACGTCCACGGGTTCAACATGTGGCCCTTCAACGAGGGCATCTTCAGCTACAACATGTACGCCCCGCAGGACGAACAGGTCATGTGGCTCGACAGCGACTCCGAGGCCGGTGACTCCGATCTCTCCGATCTCGTCGAGGGTGGCACGATGCGCGGTGGACTCGGCGCGAACGTCGACTCGTTCGACCCGCCGAACAGCAGCGACACGACCTCGACGATGGCACAGGGCTTCCTCTTCGAGGGGCTCACCGCGAGCGACGCCGAGGGGAACATCTACCCGTGGCTCGCCGAGGACTTCGAGCAGCTCGACGTTCAGGACACCGACCGCTCCGACTACGAGGAGTACATGCGGACCGTCGAGGTGGACGACGAGGGTGTGCCGGATACCGACGAGTACGCCATCGTTCAGACCGATCCCGAGGACGGCGAAATAGGGATTCTCACCCACGAGGACGCCCGCGAAGCGGCCGCGGACGGCGTCTACGGGATGCACTTCCGCTACCACCTGCACGAGGGCGTCGAGTTCCACAACGGCGACGAACTCACGGCCGAAGACGTCGTCGCGACGTACGAGTACGCAGAAGACACCGTGATCGCCCCGCAGACGTACGACTCGGTGTTGGCCGTTGTCGAGGTCGACGAGTACACCGTCGACATGTACGCACAGGTCGCGGACGCAGAGGGTGCACGGGAGCTCCCCGGTCTCCTGATTCTCAACTCGACGCAGATCGACGAGGTCGGAGACGACGAAACCATCGACCCGCGTGAGGGACACAC
>CAZNOA010000220.1:0-3092 GCA_964574565.1 uncultured Halobellus sp.
CGTCGAGGAGCTGTTCGTCGAGGCGGGCGACATCGTCCCCGTCGGCGACGTGATCATCTCGTTCCGGGTGGACGAGGACGGCGAAGAGGGCGGGGAAGCCGCTGAATCCGATTCGGAGGCGTCCACCGAACCGACTGAACGGACCGAAACTGCCGAACCCGACACTGGCGCCGAAGCGGACACCGGTGCCGAACCCGAGACACCCTCCGGCCGAACCTTCGCGCCTCCGTCGGCCCGTCGACTCGCTCGCGAGCTCGGCGTCGACATCGCGGCCGTCGACGGAAGCGGCCCCGGCGGCCGTGTGACCGAGGCCGACGTTCGGGCACACGGGGAGGGCGACGACGGCGACGCGCCCGAGCCGAAACCCGCACCGACGCCGACGGACATCGGCTCCGGCGAGCGGAAGTCGGCCGTCAGCAAGCGCGGACCGGGCGGCGTGGAGTCGTCGTCGGCTCAGGCGCAGGCGGGGGCCGCTCCCGTCGGACCGGCCGCCCGCGACACGACGCTCGCGACGCCGGCGACCCGGAAGCTGGCCCGTGACCTGGATGTCGACCTCGACGACGTGCCGACCGACGAGACGCGGGACGGCGAGGCGTTCGTGACCGACGAGGACGTGCGGGCGTACGCGGACGCGCTGACTGGCGGGGCCGAGAGGGCGGTCACAGGGGACGCCGCCGATTCGGTCGGTTCCGAGCCGGCGCCGACGGACGCGAGCGCCGCCGCGGCCGCGACCGAATCGGAAGCGGAGACCGTCCCGTACCGCGGCGTGCGCCGCACGATCGGCGAACAGATGGAGCGGTCGAAGTACACCGCTCCGCACGTCACTCACCACGACGCCGTCGAGGTCGACGCGCTCGTCGAAGCCAGGGAACGACTGAAGCCCGCGGCCGAGGAGCGCGGCGTCTCGCTCACGTACATGCCGTTCGTGATGAAAGCGATCGTCGCCGGACTGAAGGAGTACCCGTACCTCAACAGCGAGCTCCGCGAGGACGACGAGGAGATCGTGTTGAAAGGCGAGTACAACATCGGTATCGCCGTCGCCACCGACGCCGGCCTGATGGTGCCCGTCGTCGACGACGTCGACGAGAAGGGGTTGTTCGAGCTGGCCGGCGAGGTCAGGGACCTCGCGACTCGCGCTCGGGACCGGAAGCTCAAACCCGAGGAGATGAAGGGCGGCACGTTCACCATCACCAACTTCGGCGCCATCGGCGGGGAGTACGCCACGCCGATCATCAACTACCCCGAGACCGCGATCCTCGGGCTCGGTGCCATCGAGGAGCGTCCGGTCGTCCGCGAGTCAACCGAGGGCGGCATTCTCGGCGACGAAGGCGGGAGCGAAGTCGTCCCCGCCCCCACGCTCCCACTGTCGCTGTCGATCGACCACCGCGTCATCGACGGCGCGGTCGCGGCCGAGTTCGCGAACACCGTCATGAACCACCTTGAAAACCCACTGCTGCTTTTGAACCAATAATGGTCGTCGGAGACGTCACAACCGGAACCGAAGTACTGGTCATCGGTGCTGGACCGGGCGGCTACGTCGCCGCCATCCGCGCCGCACAGGAAGGACTCGACACGACGCTCGTCGAGAAGGACGCCTACGGCGGCGTCTGTCTGAACCGGGGCTGTATCCCCTCGAAGGCGCTCATCACGGGCTCGGGGCTCGCACACGAGGCGGGCAACGCCGAGTTCATGGGCGTTCACGCGGACCCCGCCGTCGACATGGCGAAGATGGTCGAGTGGAAAGACGGCGTCGTCGACCGGCTCACCGGCGGCGTCGAGAAGCTCTGTAAGGCGAACGGCGTCAACCTCGTCGAAGGCGCGGCGTCGTTCGTCGACGAGAACACCGTCCGCGTCGCCCACGGCGGCGACGGGCAGGGCTCCGAGTCGCTCGCGTTCGAACACGCGATCATCGCGACCGGCTCCCGACCGATCCAGATCCCCGGTTTCGACTTCTCGGCGGATCACGTCTGGAGCTCCGCCGACGCGCTCGACGCCGACACGGTTCCGGACCGGCTCGGGGTCGTCGGCGGCGGCTACATCGGCATGGAGCTGGCGACGACGTACGCGAAGCTCGGGTCGGACGTGGCCGTCGTCGAGATGCTCGATGACATCCTCGACCCCTACGAGGACGACGTCAAGCGGATCGTCCGCAAGCGGGCCGAGGAGCTCGGCGTCGAGTTCCACTTCGGCGAGGGTGCGAGCGGCTGGTCGGAAGCCGCTGACGGCGGCTATCTCCTCCGGACGGAGACGGAAGACGGAACGGAGTCGACGTACGGCGTCGACCGGGTCCTCGTTGCCGTCGGCCGCCAACCCGTTACCGACGGGCTCGACCTCGACAACGCCGGGATCGAGACGGACGACCGCGGGTTCATCGAGACGGACGACCGGACTCGAAGCGCGGTCGACCACATTCACGCGGTCGGCGACGTGGCGGGTGACCCGATGCTCGCGCACGCCGCCTCGACCGAGGGGATCGTCGCCGCCGAGGTGATCGCCGGCGAACCCGCCGCGCTCGACCAGCAGGCGATGCCGGCGGCCGTCTTCACCGACCCCGAGATCGGGACGGTCGGGCTGACCGAAGCGGAGGCCGAAGCGGAGGGGTTCGACCCCGTCGTCGGCGAGATGCCATTCAACGCCTCCGGCCGCGCGATGACGACCGGCGAGACGGAGGGGTTCGTCCGGCTCGTCGCCGACGAGGAGACCGGCTTCGTGCTCGGCGGCCAGATCGTCGGTCCGGAGGCCTCCGAACTGGTCGCGGAGGTCGCGCTCGCCGTCGAGATGGGCGCGACGCTGGAGGACGTGGCATCGACCGTCCACACGCACCCGACGCTCGCGGAGGCGGTGATGGAGGCCGCGGAGAACGCTCGCGGGCAGGCGATCCACACGCTGAACCGGTAGCTCGCCCCGGCGGTGTTTCGTCAGGCCGACGCGTCGTAGCCCGCCTCGCGGACCGCTTCCACGAGCGCGCTCGCGTCGGCGGTGCCCTCGACGGTCGCCGACGAGCGCTCCCGGTCCGCTGTCGCGCTCTCGACGCCGGCGACGCCTTCGAGCGCCTCCGTGACGCTCTGTTCGCAGTGTTCACACGACATCCC
>CAZNOA010000221.1:0-3091 GCA_964574565.1 uncultured Halobellus sp.
GGAAGACTACGGCAGCCTCGAAGTGAACCAGGGCGAGTACATCCTCGAAGCCGCCGAAGCGCAGGGCTACGACTGGCCCTTCTCGTGTCGCGCCGGTGCGTGTGCGAACTGCGCCGCCATCGTGAAGGAAGGCGACATCGAGATGGACATGCAGCAGATCCTCTCCGACGAGGAGGTCGAAGAAAAGAACGTCCGGCTCACCTGTATCGGGAGCCCGACCGCTGACGAGGTCAAGATCGTCTACAACGCGAAACACCTCGACTACCTGCAGAACCGCGTCATTTAAACAGCGCCCCAGCCGGGCGTTTGCAGGATTTTTTGAGACCGCCAACTACGGTTCCGTCTCTCGATCACCGGGGCGACGGCTTCGGTGACAGCGAGGGCCTCGATGACCTCAGGGGCCTCAATGACAGCGATGGTCTCGCAGACGGCGACGGTCTCGCGCCCTAGACCCTCCTTCCCCCAGCGTTCGACGCGCCACGCGTGGGACGGAATCGCCCCCGAACCAACAGGATTTATCATGCGTCTGTCTGACGTTCGCGTATGGACGGGAGCAACACGAGCGACACGAGCGGTTCCGTGCGACCCTCGGATATCGGGACCGACGGAGAGCCGCTTCCCGGCGAGTCCATCGTCGAGTCCGCTGTCTCGAATGCGACCGCGGCGACGCCGGCGGTGGCAAACGCGAGGCTGAACGGCACCGATCGGGCGGAGCGGCCCGATCGGATCGCTTCGATCCTCGTGGCCGTCGGCTCCGGGCCACACTCCGGGGCGACCGTCGATCTGGCGAGACAGCTGGCGGACGCGACGGACGCGTGGCTCGAGCTCTTCCACGTCGTCCCCTCCGAGGCCGCGGTCGCTGACGGTGCGACCGCGACGAACGAGGCGGACGGCGCGGGCGGCACCGACGACTACGCCGAGTCCGGAGAGGCCCTCCTCTCGGCGGCCCGCGATCGACTCGGCGACTTCGATCGCGTCGATACGTGGCTCGTCGAGGGGAGGACCGCAGCCGACGCGATCGTCGAGCAGTCGCCGTACTACGACCTCGTGGTCGTCGGTGCCCCCACGACCGGGACCGTCGGTCGGTTCGTGTTCGGCTCCACCAGCGACACCGTGGTCGACGACGCCGAAGTGCCCGTCGTCGTCGTCGATGCCGCCGGAACCACGTCGATCCGCGACGAGTAGCGGGTTTTCAACGGGCGGTCTCGTCGGCGACCCTCGTCAGTAGGCAGTGCCGACAGCGTTAAATCGGTGTACATAGTTGTACATTGTAACGCGAAACAATACATCGGTGGACATTATGGATATCAATGACACGGTCGAACGCGTGACGGACGGGACGGATCTGACGGTCGAGCAGGCCCGCGAGGCCGCGCGGCAGGTCTTCGAGGAGGCGACGGAGGCGCAGATCGGCGCCCTGCTCGCGGCCCTCAGAGCGAAAGGCGAGACCGAAGCCGAGATCGCCGGGTTCGCACAGGGGATGCGCGACGCCGCCCGCACCATCGAGCCGGACCGCGAGCCGCTCGTCGACACCTGCGGCACCGGGGGCGACGACTACGATACGATCAACGTCTCGACCACCGCGGCGATCGTGGCGGCGGGCGCCGGGGTACCGATCGCCAAACACGGCAACTACTCCGTCTCGTCGTCGTCCGGCAGCGCCGACGTGTTGGAAGTCGCGGGCGCGGACATCGAGGCGGAGCCGCCCGCCGTCGAGGCCGCCATCGAGGACGACGGTATCGGATTCATGCTCGCTCCGGTGTTCCACCCGGCGATGAAAGCGGTCATCGGCCCGCGGAAGGAGCTCGGAATGCGAACGGTCTTCAACGTGCTCGGTCCCCTCACGAACCCCGCGGGCGCCGACGCCCAGGTCCTCGGCGTGTACGACCCCGAGCTCGTCCCCACGATCGCTCGGTCGCTCGCGCATATGCCCGTCGAGCGAGCCCTCGTCGTTCATGGCGCCGGGATGGACGAGATCGGACTGCACGACGAGACCGTCGCCGCCGAGGTCGACGGCGAGGAGATCCGGGAGTTCACGATCACGCCGGAGGACCTCGGCTTGGAGCGCGCCGCCATCGAGGCGGTCGCAGGCGGGACGCCCGAGGAGAACGCCGCCGACCTCCGCGGGATCGTCGACGGGTCGGTGACGGGTCCGAAACGTGACCTCGTCGTCGCGAACGCCGGCGCGGCTATCTACGTCGCGGGCGAGGCGGAGTCGCTCGCCGCGGGCGTCGAGCGCGCAATCGAGGCGATCGACTCCGGTGCGGCCGCGGAGAAGTTCGCGGCGCTTTGCGGCGCGGAGCGGTCGGCGGGGGAGCGCTGATGGCTCGCGTGAAGATCTGCGGGTTGACTCGCGATGCGGACCTCCGCGCCGCGATCGACGCGGGCGCCGACGCGGTCGGCGTCATCACGGAAGTCCCGGTGGACTCCCCTCGCGAGGTCGACCCCGCGAAGGCGGCCGACCTGCTCGCCGACGTGCCGCCGTTCGTCACCGCGACGCTCGTCACCATGCCGGAGTCTGCGGAGCGCGCGGTCGATCTCGTCCGGACGGTCGGCCCCGACGCGCTCCAGCTCCACGGGGAGTGGACCCCCGACGAGATCCGATTCATCCGGGCGGAGACCGAGCGGAAGGTGCTGCTCGCCGTCGACGCGGACGACCCGGTCCGCGCGGAGGAGTTCGACGGCGTCGCAGACGCGCTCGTCGTCGATTCGACCGACGACGCAGGCGCGGGCGGCACCGGCGAGACCCACGACTGGGAGGCAACCGGAAACCTGGCGGCGCGGCTCCGGACGCCGGTCGTCCTCGCCGGCGGGCTCACGGCCGACACCGTCTCGGAGGCGGTTCGCATCGCCGACCCGTTCGCCGTCGACGTCTCGTCGGGCGTCGAACTCGTCGACGGCCGAAAGGACCACAACGCGGTGGCCCGGTTCGTCGCGAACGCGGGCCGGGAAATGGAGTTAGCATGAGCGATCCGGCCGCCTCCGCGTCGCCGTCGCTCGATCGCTCGAAGGCGTCGTTCGTCGAGTTAGCGAGCGACGGCGACGCGGAGACGCCGGTCGTCGTTCGCACCGCGGCGTCGCTCGACCTCGA
>CAZNOA010000222.1:0-1847 GCA_964574565.1 uncultured Halobellus sp.
CGAGAGCGACAAAAGCGGGACGGATGCGACGGTGTCTGCGGCTCCGGACGGGGAACGCGACGAAAGCACCGGTTCCGAACGGTGGGTGCGAGGAGAGTCGTCGGGCGACGTCAGTCGTCCGAATCCGCGCCGAGCACCGCCGACCGCATCTCCGGGATCGACGCGGTGGTTTTGACCGCCGTCCCGCGGTAGTGTGCGCGGCTCGCCTCGTGGCCGGCCGCTCGGAGCCGGTCGACGAACGCCTCCATACCGATCGCGGGCTCGCCCCACTGTTTGTACAACCGGTGTTGGTCGTAGTGGGTCGGCGTGTCGAGTTCGCGCGCGACCGTGCCGAGCAGCTTCCGGGCGCGTTTCGCCTCTCCCATGTCGTCGGTGACGCGATCGCGGACCGCCCGCGCGAACGCCGCGTCGGCGACCGGACCGAGCCAGATCGGGCCGGCCGTGAGGACGCGCTCGCCGCCACAGACCGGACAGGCGTCGACCGGATCGGCGATCAGCCCGCGGGTGGGCGCACGCCAGAGGCAGTCCTCGCAGCCGTCGACGTACCCCAACTGATCGATACAGTCGTCGGCCGCCTGCGCGCCCGACTCCAGTTCGAGGTAGGTCCGCGCGTAGTGACGCGAGACGTGCGAGACGATCGGGTGAGCGGCCTTGTCGTAGCGCGCCGCGGTGCGGACGAGCGCGGAGATCAGCGTCCGGAGCCCCATCTCCGGGTGGTAGTCGGTGTTTCGGGGAACGGCGCCGTACTTCCGGATCCCGCTTTTGAGGTGGGCGCCACACAGCGGCGCGGTGTCGGTGGCGGTGACGCAGACGAGGTTTCGCCCGTTCGCGAACGCGGCGTCTGCGAAGGGGATCGGCGTGCCGTACGGGTCGAGGTCGACGACGTCGAAGGGTCCCTCGTCGTACAACAGCGCGTTGACGTCGCGGTGAGCGGTGTCGCCCTCGAGGTCGTTGGCCGCGAGGTTCTCGGCCGCGAGCGCGACGGCATCCCGGTCGACGTCCGCGCAGGTGACGTCGTACCCCTCCGCCGCGGCGCGAACGCCGCGGATACCGGACGCGGCCATCGCGTCGAGGTACGAGGCCGCCCGCGGCTCCCGGTCGCGATACGCGCGCAGCACCGCGACGGTGACGTCGCGGTTCAGTTCCTGTGTGGGATTGAAAAAGACCCCGCCGCCGGTACCCTCGCTCGCGCCGTCGCGGGCTTCCGGCACGGAGACGGTGAGACCGCCCTCCTCGATGTCCATACGTCGGTTTCGGCCATCCGTCACAAAAGGGCCGCGCTCTGAGGGCCAGGCGCACGTGAGCGCCCCGCACGGCCGTGACGGGCAAAGCGGGGCTTTTACTCTGCCGGCACTCCTACGATACTGTAGTAATGATTTCTACGTCGAGCCGATGTCGGTATATCGACGGTGGGTGCGGGAAAACCGGTATCCCGGAGGCGAAGCGCGTATGGTGAGCCCCGTTCGGATCGACGCGCTCACCGACCTCGCTTACGGGGCGTTGATCGCGTTATCGATCGTTCTCATCGCGACCCTCGACACGAACGACATCGGAATCGCGTTCGGTATCGGGGTGTTCACCGCTTACGTCGTCCACGTCGTCTGGAAGATGTCTCGATTCGACCCCGACTGGATGACCCGTGAAGTCGCAGATCAGGTCGGAAAAGAGGTCGAAGAGACCGTCGGCGACACCGTCAGCAAAGAGGTCGAAAAGAGCGTCGGTGATACCGTTAATAAGGAAGTCGAGAAGACGGTCGGCAAGGAAGTCGAAAAAACGGTCGGCGACACCGTTAGCAAGGAAGTGGAGAAAACCGTCGGTGAAACTGTGGAGAAAACCGTCGGTGAAAC
>CAZNOA010000222.1:1947-3084 GCA_964574565.1 uncultured Halobellus sp.
AGTCGACGAAAAAGTCGACGAAAAAGTCGACGAAAAAGTCGAAGAAACCGTCGAGAAAACCGTCGACGAAAAAGTCGAAGAAACCGTCGACGAAAAGGTCAAAGAAACCGTCGGGGAGGAGGTCGAAGAGACGGACGACGACGAGACGGAGTCGGGGAAGAAAGCCCGGTCAGACGACCGCTCCGGTAGTTCCTAATCCGTCCGGGAAGTCGACGCGAAGAATGGCGCATCCGGTCGGCTCGAACCCGGTCCCGGGTCGGGTGTCCGCCACAGGAGTAGTGCTTGACGGGGTGAATCGGGGGCGACCGATCGAACTCGAAAGACCGCGTCGTGGATAATCGGCGAGATCGATGGACGGTAACGCAGAACTGACCGCGGTCACCGTAGTCGCACGTCGAGGAGCCGCCGGGCGACGCGAACGGCGTTTTCGATTCCGACTCCGAACCCGTCTTCGAACGCCGGGCTGAAGAGGCTCTCCGCGGCTGTGCTGTCGTCAAGCGGCCGGTCGTAGTTCGAGATCCCGCGGAGACACACGTACTGATCGAGACGGCCGAGTCGGTCGAGCGCGAACGCGGTTCCAGCGTCCTCCATTTCGGTCGCGTGGTACGGGCCGGCGCGGTGTTCGTCTAAGAGCCACTCGACTTGATCGGCCAGCCGTTCGCCGTGCCAGAGTTCGTCGCCACAGAGGTTCACCCCGCTGACCACGCGCGGCGTCCGTGTCCGGTCGTCACCGGTATCGAGCGAGACCTCGGCTGCGACGTCGAGCGCCCAGTCGACTCGCTCGGCGTGGAGATCGAACGCCATTCCGCCGGTGTACGGATTCATCGCGAGCGGAACGTCCTCGTCACCCTCGGGATCGACACGACACTTGTGATCCCAGTCGACGATGGAATCGGCCACGACGACGGATCCGACGTCGAGGGTCGGCGGTCCGCCGGCAACGCCGACTGTCAGAATGAGGGCGTCGTCCGCCCGTACCGCATCGCTCGTCAACAGCGCCGTTACCGTCGTCGCCGCCGCGGCTTTCCCGATTCCGGTGGGGACGACGCCGACGCCGGCGTCCGCGTACCGTAGCGGAGCGTCGAGGCCGGCAATCTGCAGTTCGTTCTCGAGGTCGTACGCCCGCTCCCACGGCTC
>CAZNOA010000223.1:0-3051 GCA_964574565.1 uncultured Halobellus sp.
CGCCGAGTTCCCGCACCCGCTCCCGGATCGCCGGCAGGTCGTCGACCGTCTCCGCACAGACGGTCGTGTTGACCTGCAGCGGGATCCCCGCGTCGGCCGCCGCCCGCGCTGCGGCCATCGTGCTCTCGTAGCTCTCCTCGCCCCGAAACCGGTCGTGTCGCTCGCGGGTCGATCCGTCGAGGCTGAGCGCCATGCGACGGATGCCGGCGTCGGCGAGGGCGTCGACCCGAGACGGCGTGAGCGACGCCGTCCCGCTGGGCGTGATGGTCATCCGGAGCCCTCGCTCGTCGCCATACGAGACGAGGTCCAGCAGGTCGCCGCGGGCCAGCGGGTCGCCGCCGGAGAGGACGACCAACTGTCCGTCGCCGAACTCGGCGGCGGCGTCGAGGAGGCGTCTCCCCTCGCTCGTCGTCAGTTCGTCAGGATGCCGCGTCGGGTTCGCGTTTGCCCGACAGTGGCGACAGGCCAGCCCGCAGGCCTGCGTCACCTCCCAGATGAGAACCAGCGGCCGGCGGGACGTATCGAGGTCGTCGAACATCGCACACCGGATCTACCGTTCTCAGCCCCTTTGGTTCGTTTCCCGAACGTGTGCGGCCGCCCGTGGACGGCTCGCGCGATAGCGAACGCGTGCCACGCTCCCCGTCCGGCGAGACGACGAAGAAAAGCCGCGGGTGACCGCGCCGACCGGTTCGGCTTCAGTCCTCGTCTAAGAGGCTTTCAACCAGCTCCTCGGGGTCGAATAGGGTGAGGTCGTCGTACCCCTGTCCCGTGCCGAGGAACAGTATCGGCTTCCCCGTGACGTACGCGACGGAGATGGCCGCACCGCCCGAGGAGTCGGCGTCCGCCTTCGTCAGGATCGCGCCGTCGATCGCGGCTGCGTCGTTGAACTCCTTGGCCCGGTTGACGGCGTCTTGGCCCGCGACCGCCTCGTCGACGAAGAGGGTCATATCGGGGTCGACGACACGGTCGATCTTCTCCAACTGAGCCATCAGATCGTCGCTCGTGTGGAGGCGGCCGGCCGTGTCCCCGAGGACGACGTCGATGTCGTTGGCTTCGGCGTATTCGACGCCGTCGTAGATGACGGCGGCCGGATCGCCGCCCTGATCGTGTGAGATGAGCTCTCGGTCCAGTCGGTCTGCGTGCTCCGCGATCTGCTCGTTCGCGCCGGCTCGGTAGGTGTCGCCGTTCGCCATCACGGACGAGTAGCCGCGGTCGGCGAGCCACTCGGAGAGCTTCGCGATGCTCGTCGTCTTGCCGACGCCGTTGACGCCGGTGAAGACGATCGTGACGGGCTTGTCGGCCTCGGCGATCCGCTCTTCGAAGTCGAACTGACCGACGGCGATCACGTCGAGTAAGGCGTCGTGAAGCGCCGATTCGACGAGTTCGCCCGTCGTTTCGACCTGTTTGCGCGACTCGCCGAGCATCTTCTCGCGGACGGTGTCGAGGATCCGCTCGGCGACGCTCATCTCCACGTCGCTCTCTAACAGCGCCATCTCGAGGTTCCACAGCGGCTCCTCGAGGTCCTCCTCCTCGATGATTATCCGCCCGGTCGCGAACGCCTTCGCGCGCTGGAACGTGCTCGGCTCGTCCTCGTCGCTCTCGCTCCCGTCGTCGGTGAGACCGCCCCCCTCGACCGCCGCGGGACGGTCGGCCGTCTCTGCGTCTCGGCCGTCGCCACCGGCGGCCTCGGCTCCTGTTTCGGCCTCCGCTTCCGGCTCCGCATCGGCGCCGGCTTCTGCTTCCGGTTCCGATTCGACGTCCTCGGGCTCGGGCTCACCCGCCGCGTCGCTGTCGGTGCTCTCTTCGACGTCTTTGCGGAACCCCGACAGCTTGTCTTTCAGTCCGTCGAACACGGTTCGTCGTTACTCCTCGTCGCCCTGCTGCGCCTGCATCTGCTGCATCTGTTGCTGTTGCATCTGCTGTTGCATCTGCTGGGCCTGCTGCTCGAGCTCCTGGCTCTCGGATTCGAGCTCGTCGACCTCGCTTTGCGTCTCCTCGATGCGCTCGTCGAGCGCCTCCTGCTTGCGGCGGAGCACGTCGACGGCGTCGTCCTGATTCTGCTCCGCGGAGTAGTTCCCGCCGAGCGAGACGATGATCTCGTCGATGTCCTGGACCTCGGCGCGGACGTAGGCGCCACCGCCGAGCGGGACCTGCACCGTCGCGCCCGTATCGAGGGTCTCGATCGCTTCGACCGCGTCGTCGATGTCGGCCTGTTCCTCGTTGAGCTCGGCTATCTCGGCCTCGAGCGCCTCGATCTCCTCGTCGAGCGCCTGCAGCTCCTGGGAGAGCTGCTGGAGCTGCTGTTGTCCGCCGCCCATCATGCCGCGGACACCTCCTCGATCTCGATCTGGGTGCGCTTCCGGTTGTGTTGGCTCCCGATCGTGGTGTAAACGCGCTCGCGGGCGAGCTCCTCGTTCTCCGCTTCGATCTCTTTCGTGAAGGGTTGGAAGCCGCCGCGGCTCTGGAACTGTCCACTCACCGTGTAGGTACTCATGTTCACCGATCCGGTAGGGAGAGGGAAGTATCTTCCTAAAAGGTGGAGCCATCTGAGTTTCCCGAACGATCGCGATATGAGCCGGTAGCGGTGTGTAACCCTCGGTTACGCGATTCCGACGATCGAACCGAACGGTCCCGTTCGCAACCCCGAGAGGTCCATCCGCCTGAACCGGATCGTCGCGAGCGGGAGGAGCGTCGCCGTTCCCCCCGACAACGCGCCCGCGCCGGCGAGATCATACCTAGCGATAGCCAGCCACGGAGCGGGACGGTCGCTCTCGCCGTCGCCGATCACGGTCTCCGCCGTCGCCGTAGTACTTCGTGAGCGACTGACAGTCGATAGCGGGCATACCGTCCGCCACGCCGCGTCGGGTATTAATATAAAGGCGAGAGAGAGGCGGGAATGCGGGGGAGCGGACGGGACCTGCGGAGCGACTCAGTCGATGAATCCGAGCGTCTCCTCGATACGTCCCAGCTCCGGACCGGTGGTGTCCTCGCCGACGACGTACCCCTCGTCGGTGGCGATCAGCCCGGAGCCGACGAGCGGCGCCCCGTAGT
>CAZNOA010000224.1:0-3050 GCA_964574565.1 uncultured Halobellus sp.
ACCGAGTCGGCGTCGTCGACCGACTTGTCCTCGCGAACGCCGACGAACCGCGGGAAGCGGAGCGCGTACCCGGACGAGTACGTCGGCGAGCGCTGTATCTCCTCGTAGCCCACCTCGACGACGAGCTCCGGGCGGAACTCGACGTCCGTTCCCGACTCGCGAACGACGCGCGGCTCCAGCCGCTCGGTGAGGTCGGCGAGCTGCTCGTCGGTGAGCCCGGTCGCGACCTTGCCGATCGTCGCGTACCCCTCGTCTGTCTCGCCCGCGCGCACGGCGAGCAGGAAGGTCCCGAACAGCTCCGCTCGACGCCCTTCGCCCCACTCCGCTCCGAGCACGACGGCGTCGAGCGTCTCCACGTCGGGCTTGCGTTTCAGCCACTCCTTCCCGCGGTCGCCGGGCGTGTACGTCGACTCGGGGGCTTTCAGCATGACCCCCTCGTGGCCCGCGTCGAGGGCCGCCGCTTCGATCGACTCGATCGTCTCCGCGTCGCTCGCGGACTCGACGCTCGCTGCCGCGTCGGGAAGGACGTCGAGCAGGCGGTCGTGACGGGTTCGCAGCGGCTCGTCGAGCAGGTCCTCGCCATCGGCGTGGAGGCAGTCGAAGGCGTGCAGCCGGAGCGCGACCTCGTCGCGCATCCGGTCGACGTCGTGTTTGCGCCGGAACCGACGGAGCACCTCCTGAAACGGGAGCGGGTCGCCCGCCTCGTCGACCGCGACCACCTCCCCGTCGAGGATGGTCGGCACCGACACGCGGTCGGCGACGTGCTCGACGATCTCGGGCAGCGCCGCGGTCACGTCGTCCATGTTCCGGGAGTAGAGCCTCGGTCCGAGCGGGTCGCCGTCCGCGGCGGATTCCGGGACGTAGTGGACCTGCACACGCGCGCCGTCGAACTTCCTCTCGACCGCGACCTCCCCGAACGACTCGACGGCGTCGGTCGCCGTCCCCGCCTGCGCGAGCATCGCCTGGACCGGACGACCCACCGCCAGCCCCTCCGCTCGCAATCCGGCGAGCCCCTCGTCGCGGGCGAGGACCGCGACGCGACCGTAATCGTTCGTCACCTGCAGCGCGCGCTCGACGGCCGCGACCGCCTCGTCGCCGGCGCGGAGGGTCCGAGAGTCGTCGCGCTCGTGGTTTTCGTCGGTTCCGACGCATTTGTCGCCGCTCCCGTCGTCCCCGCGGTCCCCGTCTCCTCCCGGTTCCGCGAGGAACGCCTCGGCGATCGCGTCCCGGACGGTTCCCTCGCCGACGCCGAGCCGCATTTCGCCGAGGACGAGCCGCGAGAGGAGCTTCGCCTCTGCGGGCTCACACCGGTTGAACAGCCCGAACAGTGCGTCGAGCTTGCGGGATTCGCTGCCGTCGCCCGCGGCGGCTGCCAGCTCACGGAGCTCGGCGTCCACGCTTGCGACGGTGAGCGCGTCGCGGCCGTCGCCGAACGCCGCGAGCCCCCGCTGACCGCCGAAGTCGAAGGCGGCAGCGACCGTGCCGATCTCGCCGGCCTCTGCCAGCCGCTCCTCGACGTCCACCGCCGTCACGTTCGGGCCCGCGGCGCGAGCGATCGCCTCGCGACACAGCGCCGGGCCGATATCGAGGGTCCGCGTGTCGTGTGCGGGGAAGACGCGACCGAGGAGGAATCGGGTGACGGTCGCGAGATCGTCTTCGAACTGCGCCGTCGTGTCGCCCGCGTCCTTCCCCTTACTCTCACCGCACGCTCCGATCTCCCGCGATCTGGTCTCCCGTGGTCCGTTCCCCCCGCCGGCCGCGACGAGCGCGTCCGCGACGGCGAGGGTCGTCTCGATGTCTGCCGGCTCGGCGGCCAGCCGCTCGGCCCGGTCTGCGAACGCGGCGAACTCCATACACCGCGTCGGAAACGGCCGGGCAAAAGCGCCCCGGTACACCCGTTTGAAAACGCGCGTCCGGCGACCGCCGTTCGCCGTCCCGGAGCGGTGTGTCGCCCGTCCGCACGCCGTCGGTCGGCCGTAGCCCTTTTTAGTAACCCGGCCCGTCAACCGTCGCATGAGTACCGATTCGGCCCTCGCAGACGGCGTTCGCGAGGCCCTCGCGGTCGACCCGGACGAGTTCTCCGATCGCGTCGCTGCGGAGGCTGAGATCGTCAAACAGGAGCTCCGAGACGGCTCCTTCGACAACCACCAGTCGATCGTCGGCTTCGAGTACGAGTTCTACGCCGTCGCCGACGGCCGGTGGAGCGAGGAGTCGCGAGCGGACGAGTACGCGCTGATGCGCGTTCCCCGACGGCTGTTGGAGCTGATGGGCTTCGAGAAGGAGCTCGGGCTTCACAACGCCGAGATGTCGACGAGCCCGCAGCCGCTCTCCGACCACGGGCTCCGGGCACAGCTCGCGGAGGTCCGCGCGCGGCTGGAGGCCGCCGAGAACACCGCGGGCGTCGAGGGGATGCGGCTCGTCTCCGACGCCCTCTGGACGATCCCGCCGACGGGCGAGACGGCCCGCGAATACCTCACCGACAGCGTCGACATCGACGGGATAACCGTCGCCGTCAACATGAGCGACGCGGTGCGGTACCACGCGATGGCGAACGCCGGGGACGAGGGACCCTGCCGGACCAGCGTCGAGGCCCCGGGGGTCTCCATGCCCGCCGACACGGTGATGCCCGAGAGCCTCATCACGTCGATCCAGCCGCACTACCAGGTCGCGCAGGCGGAGACGCTGCCGCGGCACTTCCGATACGCGGTGCGGATCGCGGGGCCGCTCCTCGCGCTCGGGGTCAACGCGCCCTTTTTCCCGCCCGAGCTGTACGACGACGACTGGGACGCCGAGCGGGTGCTCGCCGAGGGCGCGACGGAGAACCGGGTCCACGTGTTCGAGTCGGTGCTCAACGCCCGCACCGAGACGGGAAAGGTCCGGTTCCCGCGGGACTTTCACGACCTCGAGACCGCGGTCGACCGGATCGTCACCGACGAGACGCTGCTTCCGATGCCCGAGTCGTCGGGGACCGACCGGTTCGACGACGCCTTCGCGACGTTCCGGACGAAACACGGCAGCTACTGGCGGTGGGTTCGCCCCGTCTTCGAGGG
>CAZNOA010000225.1:0-3040 GCA_964574565.1 uncultured Halobellus sp.
CGGTGAGCGAGTCGACGGAGACGCGTCGCTTCCCCTCGTTTTCGGTCAGGAATCGCTCGACTCGGTCGACGACCCCGTCGAGGTCGTCGGGCGCGGAGACGTAGTAGACGTCGTCGGTCGACCGCCGGGAGTATCCCCGCTCTACCGATAGCGTATCGAGAATGGTCGCTTTCGTCTCGTCGACGTCGTAGTACTCCAGTTTCTGTTCGACTTCTCGTGCGGTCGTCCGCGTGGAAACGACGAGGAACGCATCGGTGTCTGTCTTGAGAAAGTCCGTATCGATGCGGTCGGTCTCGCCGATGCTCGGGTGGACGAGCAGCAGCCCTGTACCGCCGGGAATCGTTTCGGGTCCGTTCTCGACGGCGAGCTTGTAATCCATACCGAGGGAAAACCGCCCGACGGACTTAATTCCCGCTGTCAGCGGTCCCCCGACAGAGTTCGCGGAGCCGCTGTTCACCCCCTCGCGGTCCCCGAGCGACGAGCACGTCGCCGGCCGCGAGTTCCGTTCCAGCGGTGGGATCGAACGTCCACGTTCCCTCCCGGCGTACGGCGAGGATCACCATTCCGGTCCGCGTCTCCAGTTCCACGTCGGCGACGTCGTCCCCGACGAGTTCGCTTTTCGGACCGAGCGTCGTCGTCGTGATCACCTCCGCGCTCTCTTTGACGGCCTCGCCGAACACCGGATGGAGCTCCACGTCGCGAAGCACGGTCTCCGCGAGGACGAACGCGGCGTCGCAGGTCTCTTCGGCCGCGTTCGCGAGCTGGAGGAGCCCGCGAAGCTCGTGCGGGTTCTCCGCGGTCGGGACGGCGTCGATCACCCACGTCTCCAACTCCGCCTCCAGTTCGTCGGAGCGCTCTTCGAGGGTTCGGACCTCGGTCGCGATGGCGTCGCTGTCGAACAGGGCGGCGCTGTACGCGAGTCCGACGGCCACCTCTGAAACCGTCTTCAACTCGACGATCAGGTCGACCGCCGCATCGAGATCGTCGACCGTCGGCTTCGCCGTCGTGGGGACCAAAGGCGCCCCGGTCGCCCGCTCGTGAAACGTCTCGATTCCGGCGTCCGCTCCGCTCGCGATTAGGACGTCGCCGGCCTCCACCGTCGCCTCCGCATCGGGACTCAAACGCCACTCGTCGTCCCGTCGGATCGCGACGATCCGAACGCCGGTCTCCACTTGAAGATCGATGTCGCCCAAGGTCCGTCCCGCGTACGGGGAATCGTCGGCGACCACTGCCCGGTCGACGACTTCCGGCGCCTCGGGGAGCGCCGCGCGAAGCGCCGAGGGGTGCCCGATATCTCTCGTCAGGATCCGCGCGATGTCGCCGGCGGCGTGGGTCACTCCGACCGCGGTGTCGACCACTTGAAACACCCCGACGAGCCGCTCGGCGTCGGCGATACGGTTGGCGGCGAGCATCAAGGCGATCTGAGCATGGTACTCGAGGTAGTCGACGCGTTCTTCGAGCCTGATCACTTCAGCCGCGAGTTCCGCGTCGTCGGAGAGCAGCGCGGCGTACGCCAGGTCGAGCGCGTGTTCGGAGGTGTCTTTCAACTCGACGAGCGTCTCTCGGACGTTGCGTGGCTGATACCGAATGCTCCGCATTTGCTAGGCGGTCACGGGCCCGTGGCTTCAACGTTCCCCTAAACAGACGACGAACTGCCCTCAACCGACCACGAGGTATTTTAGTACCCACTCATCATGTATGCATCTGAATGTACGGACACGACACGGCTCGGGACGTGTACCGGCAAGCACTCCCGGTGATCCTCGTGAGCCTGATCGCCGGGCTGTTCGCGGGGACGATCCTCGGCTCGGAACAGATGCGCGAGGGGATCGAAAGCGTTCCGGGTATTTTACTGCTGCTCCCGGCGTTTCTGGCGACACGCGGCGGGGTATACGGCTCGCTCGGTGCCCGGATCTCGACCGGGCTCCATCAGGGGATCATCGAGCCGAACTTCGGCTTCGATCCCCGGCTGACGAACGCCATCGTCGCCTCCTTTATCAACGGGATGGCCGTGTCGGTGTTCATCGCGGTCATCACCTTCGCCGTCCTCGCGGTGCTCGGCGGTGGCGGGAACTTGCTCCAGCTCGTCGGGATCATGATCATTGCCGGACTCCTCTCTGCGATTCTGATGCTCACCGTGCTCATATCGGTGATATTCCTCGGCTATCGACGAGGACTCGACCCTGACAATGTGATCGGTCCGGTCGTCACCACCCTCGGTGACGTGTTCGGGATCGCGTTTCTCCTCGTCGGTATCTACGCGATGGGGGTGCTGATATGACTGCCGCCCGCACCCGTCTCGCCGACCGAGCCGACCGATCGCCGACCGGTTCGGTCCCGACCCGCCTTTCGAGGACCGATCCACACCAGAGCCGTCTTTCACGAACGAACCGAGGCGGAATCCGATGAGCGGCGCCGGCGACGACCTCACCGGACTCGCCGACGAGTTCGCCGACACCACGGAAGAGACGCTCGGCGAATCCGCCGCGGACGCTCTCGACGGAACGGCGGACGAATCAGCCGCCGGCGGTGACGAGCCGACCGCGCTCTCACCCGTCGCCGCCACGGACTTCGACGCCGACTGGTCGGTTCGACGCATCGTCTGGACGATGGTGCCGCTTCTGGCCGGGCTCTCGGTGCTTCAGATGGGGTCCGGCGTCGTGTTGGAGACGTTCGAGGACACGCTCTTGGAGAACCCGGCGCTGCTCGTGCTCGTTCCCGTCCAGATCGGGACTGCGGGGAACCTGGCGTCGATCATGTGTTCCCGGCTCTCGACGCAGCTCCACCTCGGCACCTACGAACCGAGCCTCTCGAACCCCGGCGTGCGCGCGAACGTCGGCGCCGTGATCGGGCTGGCAGCCACCGTCTTCGGCGCGGTCGGAATCGCGGCGTGGGCCATCGGGACCGCCTTCGGGGGCACGCTCGGGTTCGGACAGGTGCTTCTCATCTCTCTGGTCTCCGGAATGCTGCTCGCCCTGCTCGTCGTCGTCGTCAGCGTGGCGTCCGTCGAGGCGTCCTACCGCATGGGGATCAACCCCGA
>CAZNOA010000226.1:0-3039 GCA_964574565.1 uncultured Halobellus sp.
GTCGACGCCGACCCGGAAGCGAAGTAGCGCGGCGAGCCGCGGACCGGTTTCAGGGCGACCTCACCGCTCGAGCGGCTCGCCGACGAACACGTCCTCGTGGAGCGACTCACAGACCACGTCCGCGAGGGTCCGCAGGTTCTCGGTGTCCTCGCGGTTGTACGACACGAGCGTCTCGAGCGCGTCCTCGTCTCCGCGTTCGTACTGGCGCCACAGTCGGACGGCGTCCCGGCCCGACAGGTCCGGGCGGTCGCGCTCGATTCCGACCGCCTTTTCGATCGGTTTCAGCCCGCCCGAGAGGCCGATTCGCTTGGCGGGGTACATCAGATCGAGGTGCGGCGTCTCGATGTCGATCCCGAACGATGTCTCCAGGAACGGGACGTCGAAGCGGGCGCCGTTGAACGTCGCCAGCAGGCTGGCGTCCGCGAACTGCTCGCGCAGGCGGTCGGCGGTGAGGTCGTCGCCGGCGACCAGCGTCGTCGTCTCGCCGTCCTGATGGAAGCTCACGGTCGTCACGCGGTCCCGGCGTTCGTCGAGCCCGGTCGTCTCGATGTCGAAGAAACACGTCTCAGAACGGAAGTTCTCGTAGAGCCGCCAGCGCTCCC
Organism: uncultured Halobellus sp.; assembly: GCA_964574565.1. Taxonomy (GTDB): domain Archaea; phylum Halobacteriota; class Halobacteria; order Halobacteriales; family Haloferacaceae; genus Halorubrum. Next base: position 603 of record CAZNOA010000226.1, read on the forward strand.
CGCTCGGGAACGTGCGGTCGAAGTACGCGGCGTCGCCGTCGTCGAGGTGCGTCAGCGCTTCGGCGATGAACGACTCGATCCGGTCGGCGGTCGTCTCCCCGACGCCCCGCACGTCGACCGCGGGGTCGAACGCCTCCCACGTCGTGACGCCCTCGGTCCAGAGCCGGCGCTCCGTCGACTCGCCGACTCCGTCGACCGGGATGAAGCTGTTCTCGATGCGCATACTCGACCGCGGCGGCGCGCGGGCAAAAACCCGACGGGAGCGACGAGCGACGAAGAGGGGATCCGGCGAAACGGCGGCGCTCGCGACCGAAACGCTTTGGAAGCCGCCGCACTCTTCGCCGCGGTTTAAGTGACCGCGACCTCAACGGCTGGTATCCATGTGCGGTCGCTACACGCTCTTTACCCCCGCCGCCGACCTCGAATCCCGGTTCGACGCCGACTTCGACGACCACGAGCCGAGCTACAACTGCGCGCCCGGCCAAGAACTCCCCGTGATAGCCGACGAGGAACCCGGACGCGCGACCCGGATGAAGTGGGGACTCACCCCCGGATGGGCCGACGAGTCGTTCGACCTCATCAACGCCCGCGCCGAGACGGTCCGCGAGAAGCGGAGTTTCGCCGACGCGTTCGAGCGTCGCCGGTGTCTGGTCCCCGCCGACGGGTTCTACGAGTGGGTCGATGCGAGCGGCCGCGACACCGACGAGAGCCGCGGGGGTACCGGGAAGACCCCCTACCGCGTCGCGTTCGAAGACGACCGCCCGTTCGCGATGGCCGGGCTATACGAGCGCTGGGAGCCGCCCGAGCCGAAGACGACGCAGACCGGGCTCGGCGCGTTCGGCGCCGGAAGCGACGAGGCGAGCGGTGGTGACGCCGCCGAAGACGCGGGTCCCGTCGAGACGTTCACGATCGTGACGACGGCACCGAACGACCTCGTCGCCGGCCTCCATCACCGAATGGCCGTGATCCTCGCGCCCGGCGAGGAGGAGACGTGGCTCCGGGGCGAACCCGACGCGGCCGCCGCCCTGCTCGATCCGTATCCCGGCGACGAGATGACTGCGTATCCGGTTTCGACGCGAGTGAACTCCCCCGCGGTCGACGCGCCGGAGCTCGTCGAGCCCGTCGGCGGCGACTGATCCCGGGCGGCCGGTGAACGGCAAGGGGGCCGGGAGGAACCGAGACGGCCGAAGAGAGACCGAGCGGGGGAGCGGAGACTGACCGGCCAGGAGATCCGATCGCGGTCAGGGCGCGACCAGATCCACGACGGTCTCGTCGTCGATCACGACGTTGTACGCGGCCTCGTCGTCGTTCCAGAGCACGAGCCCGTTCTCCACGAAGAGGACGGCGCCGTAGTCGGCCTCGCGGAGGTCGCTGTTGAGCACGGTCTCTCTGGTGCAGACGAGGTAGTGATCGACGGTCTGTGAGCCGTCGCCGACGCGGTAGAGGGCGTTGTCGCCGGGGCTGAGGTCGTGGCTCAGCTTCACCGCGAGGAAGTTCACGCGGTCGGTGACGTGCGCTTCGGAGTTGGCCATCCGCGCACACCGCCCGTCGCTCGCGCGGACGTCCACGCGGCGTTTTCCGTCGGGGCGGAGGATCACGTAGGCGAACTGGACGTCGACGTTGACGAACTCGCCGGGCTCGTCGCTCGCGCCGCGTTCGGCCGCCTCGTCGAGCCGGCGCTGGAACGGCGGCACCGCGAGGTCGTCGGCGACGTCGAACGACCAGCCGCCGTCCGAGGGCGTCGCGTCCGGCCACAGCCGCAGCGTCGGCGAGTAGGTCTCGACGTCGCTCGACGGCGTGACGACCGCGCGCTCGACGTCTCGAAGCCCCATGGCGGTGTTGCGGTCGGCCGGCGCGAACGCGACGACGCTCCCGTCGTCGGCGAGCGTCCCGAGCGCGGCCTCGACCACCGCCGTCGGATCCACCAGTTCGGAGAGCACGTTGCCGAACAAGACGAGATCGAAGGGCTCCGCCGCGGCGTCGGCGGGGGCGTCGCCGTCGATCCCGAAGAACGCCTCCGCGGTCGTCTCGTGGATCGTCGCCCGGAAGTTGCGGCCCGTCTCGCCGAGCAGCCGGTCGAGGACGCCGGTCGCCGCGCTGGGCTCGACCGCGTGGTACTCGACGACCGCGTCGTCCGGGAGGTAATCGTGGAGACCGAGCGCCGGCCCGCCGACTCCCGCGCCCACGTCGAGGACGCGGAGCGTCCGGTCGAGCAGTCCGTTTTCGGCGAGGTCGTCGAGGACGTAGCCGATCGTCGCGTAGTAGGCCGGTAGGTGGTAGATCGCGTAGCCGAGCGCCGCGATCCGGTCGTATTCCACGTCGTTCTCGTAGAGGTAGTCGGTCTTCAGCCGACGGACCGCCTCGCGCAGCTCGTCACCGGAGTCGCCGCGGTGCCAGTTCGCGCCGAACTCGCCGACGAGGAGGTCTTCGAGCGCGA
>CAZNOA010000227.1:0-2996 GCA_964574565.1 uncultured Halobellus sp.
CGTACGAGGAGCCGTATCCCAACCAGCGCGAGGCGATGGACAGGATCGCCAACGCGCTGGACCGAGGACAGGACGTGCTGTTCGAAGGCGCGCCCGGAACGGGAAAGACCCTGTCGGCGCTCGTGCCGGCGCTCGAACACGCCCGCGAGCACGACCGCACCGTCGTCATCACGACTAACGTCCACCAGCAGATGCGGCAGTTCGTCGAGGACGCCCGCGCGATCACCCGCACCGAGCCGATCCGTGCCGTGGTTTTCAAAGGGAAATCGTCGATGTGTCACATCGACGTCGACTACCAGGAGTGTCAGACGCTCCGTGACACCACCCGCGAGATGGTCGAGACCGAAAGCGAGGTCCGCGAGCTGGAGTCCCGCCAGCGCGAACTGCTCGCGGAGAGCCGCGAGGGGGACGCCGGAGCCGCGGCGGCTCGCGAGTCGATCATGGCGGAGCTCGACGAGCTCGAAGCCGAGATCGACGAGTACGACGCCACGAACGTCTGCGCCCACTACCGGAACAACCTCGTCGAGGACACCGACGAGTTCTTCGGGTGGCTCTTCGAGGACGTCCGGACCCCGGACGACGTGTACGAGTACGCCGACGAGCGCGAACTGTGCGGGTACGAGCTGCTCAAGGAGGGGATGGAAGGCGTCGATCTGGTCGTCTGCAACTACCACCACCTGCTCGACCCCCAGATCCGCGAGCAGTTCTTCCGGTGGATCGACCGCGACCCCTCGGAGATCATCACCGTCTTCGACGAGGCCCACAACATCGAGGACGCGGCCCGCGACCACGCCACCCGGACGCTGACGGAGACGACCCTCGACGCCGCGATCGAGGAGCTCGCCGACAGCGACGACTCGCGCGCGGAAGCGGCCGACAACGTCGTCCGCGCGTTCCGCGACGCCTTGGTCGAGACGTACGACGACGCGCTCGGATTCGGCGCGCGCGAAGGCGTCGGCGAGAGCTGGGAGGACGTCTCCATCGCCAACGACGACCGCCGTGACGACCTCACGCTCGCGTTCCTCCGCAACTACGAGGGGAAGGGCATCGACACGGAGACCGAGCTCGCGATCCAGCTCGGACAGGCGCTCGACGAAGAGTACGAGCGCCGGTACCGCGACGGCGAGACCACGACTCGCACGGAGTGTCAGACCCTCCAAGCCGCCCGGTTCATCTCGACGTGGATGGACGAAGGGACCGAGCTGGGTCAGTACCCGGTCGTCTCCGTGCGGCGCGACGGCACCACGGACGAGGTGTACGGTCGCGCGGAGCTGTACACCTGTATCCCGCGCCGGGTCACCGAGGAGCTGTTCGACGAGGTCGCCGCCTCGGTGCTGATGAGCGCGACGCTGCGCCCCTTCGACGTCACCGAGGACGTGCTCGGCTTGGAAGACGTCGCGTCGCTCGCCTACGGAATGGCGTACCCCGAGTCGAATCGGCGGACGTTCGCCGTCGACACCCCGCCGCTGTTCGCCTCCGAGCGCAACGACCCGGAGACGCAGGAAACGGTGTCGTCGGTGCTCCGCGACGCCATCCGATTCACCCCGGGAAACACCCTCGCGTTCTTCCCCTCCTACGCCGAGGCCGAACGCTACTACGAGCGTCTCGGGGGCTCGACCGGCAGCGCCGGCGGCGGGTCAGGCGGCGGGCTCGCGGGCGCCGACCTCGGCCGGCTGTTCCTCGACGGCTCCGGACAGGACGAGGAGGAGCTGCGCCAACGGTTCGTCGACAGCGACGACGCGACCCTCTTCACCTCGCTGTGGGGGACGCTCGCGGAGGGCGTGAGCTTCGACGCCGACGACGCCCGGACGGTCGTCGTCGTGGGCGTCCCCTACCCACACCTCTCGGACCGCATGGAAGCGGTCCAAGACGCGTACAACCGGGCGTACGCCGACCGCGACCGCGCTCGCGACCCCGGCTGGGCGTACGCCGTCGAGATCCCGACGATCCGGAAGACCCGACAGGCGATCGGTCGGGTCGTTCGCGGCCCGGACGACTTCGGCGTCCGGATCCTCGCGGACCGACGATACACCACGGCCGACATGGGGAAGTACTCGGTTCGCCACGCGTTCCCGCCGGAGGAGCGCGAGGAACTGATCGATATCGACCCGACGAAGCTGAAGTTCGCGATGCTGAACTTCTACGGCGACCACGACGCGTACGACGGGACGCCGCCGGAGCCGTGAGACGGGACGCCGCCGAAGCCCTGGGGCCCGCCCAACGAGCCTCGCTTATCCCGGTCTCGCGGCGATCAACACGAGAACCCCGAGCAGCACCAACCCGAGCAGCGTCGTGATCACGGCGTGGATCACCGTCATTCCGACGACGATCCGCCGCGGCTGCTCGTAGCTCCACCCGAACATGATCCCGTCCACGACGAGCGCGACGGGGACGAGCAGCGCTTCCGGGAGGGAGAACGCTCCGCCGACGACCCCGATCACCGCGGGGAGCGGGCCGACGTACAGCGCGCGTCGGGGGTCGACGTCGCCGAGGACGTTCCTGGCGGCGAGGTGTGCCGTCAGGGAGAGAAACAGCGCGAACAGGACGGTCGTTCCCAGCACCGCGACCGGCGACACCGTCTGTAAGAGCATAGTCGACGTACGGGACGGAGCGTAAAAGTGGTCTCGAAATCGCCCCGGATCTCGGGGTCTGAACCGGGATCGGAGCCGGACCGACGGCCGGCGCCGATCAGCTCAACAGGCCCAATCCGTCCAGCTCCTCGACGATCACGTCGACGGCGGCCGCCGCGTCGTCTGGGGTCTTCCCGCCGGTGACGACGAGCTTGCCGCTCCCGAACAACAGCGCCACCACGTCCGGCTCGTCGAGTCGGTAGACGAGCCCGGGGAACTGCTCCGGCTCGTACTCGATGTGTTCGAGCCCGAGCCCGATGGCGATCGCGTTGAGGTTGAGGCTCTCGCCGAGGTCGGCGGACGTGACGATGTTCTGGACGGTGATCTCCGGGTCCTCGATCGGGATCTGGAGCGCTCGGAGCTTCT
>CAZNOA010000228.1:0-2993 GCA_964574565.1 uncultured Halobellus sp.
CGATCAGGGACGTGCTCGCGACGAACTGTTACGGAAACGGTATCGACGTCGGCTGCGCCGGCACGACCGTGGAGTACTGTACCGCCGAGGGCAACCGACAACACGGGTTCGGGATGGAGACGAGCGGGGACCCGTTCATGGATCCTCCCGTCCGGTTTGAGAACTGCCACGCCCACAATAACGGCGATGGTGGGGGGTTCTATGGAATGGATCTCTCGGGAGGCAAGGCGATTGCAGAGAACTGCGTGTTGGAGGACAACGTCGGGGCGGGAGCAACCAAGTGTTCTGTCGGCACCGATACGATGGTGTACAGACAGTGCCGGTTCCAGAACAACGAGGGGCACATCTTCCAAAACACCAGCGGACGAGGAGCGACCGTCACGTTCGACGATGTCGTCGCAACAGACAACGTCGATTGTCTTCGCCTCAGTGAGGATGGATCGTACAGAGTCCCCGATGGTTCCGAGCTGGTGTTGGCCGACAACGGGCCGGACTTTCGCGGTGGCGTCTACCTCACCGACACCGCCGTCCTCGAGGCCGAAAATGCAACAATCTGGGTGAACGGCCAGGGAGACGGAGGTGGTATCAGAGCGAGTTCGGACGGCTCCGGGAGCCGAGTCGGCACCTACTATCACGCCGACAACGACGGTGGCGCGCTCGGCAACGACCAGAATATTTCGTTTGGAACCATCACAGAGGGGCGAAAGGGAGACCTCGACAGCGTTCCGACCGGTGACCAAGTCGGCGCGTGGGTCGACGGCGTCTCCGAGGAACCGCCCGAGGAAGACGACACGTCGAACGAATCGGACGACGAAGACAGCCCCTTCGAAGAGTGGACCCCTCGGTGGGACTCCGAGGCGGATGACTGGGGCGTCGTCTCGGGAGCAGATTTCGATGGGGGGCACGCTCTCCAGTTCGAACAGAGTGGCGAAGACCGATCACGGAGGGCCATTTCCTGGGATACCGTGGGAGAACCCGCCGACGTCGAGACCTTCGATAAGTTCCGTATTCCGGAGGCCAATCCAGATGATGACCTCGGTTACCACGCGCGGGTACAACTTCGATCAGGTTACGGGAGCGGAACAGAGCTTGGCTACGTGATCGAGTGCGAGACGGCGGAAGACGGATTCCGCCTGTTCAAGTACTCTGAAGACGGAATGACGACGTTACAACGGTTCGGTACTGCCGAGGAGGGAGTGACGTACAACCGTCGGTTCCGTGCAGAGGGAGATACTCTGCAAGCCAAGGTGTGGCGCGAGGGGGTCGCAGAGCCTGGTGGTTGGGACATCGAAGTGACTGACACCGACCACGCGTCTGGCTGGGTTGGACTCGGATCGTTCGACGCTGAAGCCGTTCAGACGGACGTTTTCAGCGTTGCGACCGGCGGTGAGTCTGCTACAGTGTCGGAGTCGGACTCGAAACCATTCGTCCTGTGGGAGTTTCCTACTGCGGAGCGAACCGTTGGTGGGAGTGTCCCAATCGAGATTGCCGCAGGCGTTGACGACGATACCGACGACGGGTTGTACGTGGAGTACCGGACCAGCGGCGGCTCGTGGGCCAGCGCCACGTACGAGAGCGAGACGGAAACGTACCGGAGCGAGTGGGATTCGACGAACACGTCGAACGGGGGCGTGACGCTCGAGGCTCGCGCGACGGACGCGAACGGCCGTGTCGCGGAATCCACGGTCGAGATCACCGTTGATAACAGCGCTGTCGTCGAATCGGTCGGAGTGACAGAGGTGACTTCGGAGGCCGCGACGCTCGTCGGACACCTGCGTGACGTCGGCGGAAAAGACGCCGTTGCGGTTGGCTTCGAATGGCGAGCAAAAGGCGACGAGGGGTGGACCCGTACCGGCGAGCAGATGCTGGATGAAGCCACAGAGTTCACTGCGGATATCGAGGATCTTTCTACCGACACCGAGTACGAGTTCCGTGCGATAGCTGGATCCGAAAGCGAGCGTGTCGAAGACGAAACCGTCGCCTTCGAGACGCTTGCAGCTGACGGATCGGCCGACGGACCGGTAATCGAGAGCTTCGAGGTGAGTGATCGATCCGCGTCCGGATGGACGCGGTTCGACATCGACTGGGTCGTCACCGACGATGATCAGAACCTTGACACCGTTGTTACCACGCTGCATTATGAGGGACAGGTCGTCGCCGGCGAGAGCACGAGCGTTAGTGGCAACCGCGAAAGCTTCTCACACACCATGCGTGTCCGCGGCGACGTTGACGAGGTCAAACTATGGGTGAACGATGTTGCAAACGAGACGGCGAAACAGGTGATCGAAGTCTAAGTCGATACGAACACGACACGGTCGCCATGGACGACCGACTGGCGAGCCTCTCAGAGACGACGGTCCAACGCTCCGTAATTTTTCTCCGGATGAAGCATCTTGATAACCTGATTTGGAACACCCTTACTAAAGGATCGAAGGGAGTATATTTGATATGGTATCTCGCCGCAGTGCGTTAGCCCTCTTTTCTCTCTCCGTGTCGGCGTTGGCAGGGTGCAACACCATCGAGAGGACAGCACGAGACGAACCAGTGAAAGACATTCGAGACTTCGGTGCAGCAGTCGACGGGACGACAGACGATACGACCGCCGTTCGAGACGCTATCGACGCCGTTGACGTGGGTGGGGATGTTTACTTTCCACCCGGAACAACGCTGGTCTCCGCCGACGACAAGTCCGAAGTCGGAGCGAGGGCCGTCGAGGTGCTCGGCGACGAGCTTCCCGACGACGTCACGTTTCGGGGTGACGGGGAAGAATCGATTATCCGGTTGGGCGGCGGGCATCAGAACAACCACGGGGTGTTCGTGTGGCGCCCCCAGGACGGGATCTCCGGCCACGTCGTCCGTGACCTCACAGTTGACGGGAACAGAGACGAGCAACCGGCTGATCCGGACGATGACGACAACGGATTGAACCTCGCCATCGGCGAGGCCGCACACGACGACGCTGTCGTCGACGTTACCTTCGAGAACGTCTGGAG
>CAZNOA010000229.1:0-2973 GCA_964574565.1 uncultured Halobellus sp.
TCTCTCAACATCCGCAACACGGCGACCGCCTGCGGCTGGAGGGCGGCCTTCTCTGCGCGGTTGATACAGATACTCGTGATCGCATACACAGGAGTACGTCGAAGTGCTGTAGCGGTGGAGTGTCTACCCACGCGTACAACCGTTAGTGGGACTCGTCCGGAGCGAAGAACAGCGTCGGATCGGTCACCGTGATGTCGACGACGTCGCGGTCGTCTAACGGGCGGAGTCGGACGGTGATCGGATCGTCGCCTACAGCTCCGCGGAGCTGAACGAGGTCGGACCGAGAGAGAAATGTCGGAACGCAGATGGCCAACGAGCGCTCCGGGTCCTCCGCGACGACCAGCCGATACCGAACGTGCGCCTCGTCTGCGGCGTACACCCGGACCGTGTCGACGGTGGCGTCGGCCATTTCCGACCGCACGTCGTCGAACGTCGAGCCGGGGAGCAACACGTCCACCCGACTCTCATCGATGATGGGGTTCACGTCTCCGGGATGGACCGCGATCGCCGTCCAGTTCCGTTCGCGGTACTCGGTCGCGGTCGCTTCCGTATCAGCGATCACGTCAGTCCACCGTTCCAGACGGCTGGCTCCGCTCATTATTGTGTGAATACACAGCACACCATATATCGATTATGTATCGCACGGACCCCTCGACGAACGAGAAATAAATCCGGTAATCAGGGACCGACACCCACCGACACAGAGTCGACCCCGGCCGGTAGAACGGGTTCGAGAGGTGCCGATGGGTATTTATATGTGCGTACGTACCAAATTGTATGACAGACGGTGACAGCGATCGTATTACGCGCCGAGGGTATCTCACATACGGAGCCGGAGGGGCGGCGGTAGCGCTCGCGGGATGTGCAGGAGAAGACGTCGAGGAGATAGACGAGGAAGCAGGCGCTGACGACGATGAGGCTGCTGACGATGCCGACAGCCATATCCAGATCACTCAGACGCAGAATCCGACGACGTTGGACCCGCACGATCACAGAGAGACGACGACCGATAACGTACTGTTCCAGGCCTACGAAGTCTCGATCGGTCGCGACCGCGACGGAAACCTCGTGGACCAGCTCGTCACCGACTGGGAAGTCCTCGACGATGAGCGGTACCGGTTGGAGATCCGCGACGGCGTGCCATTTCATGAGGGCGGTGAGCTCACCCCCGGTGACGTCGCGTTCAGTATCAACAGAGTCGTCGACGAAGACGCCGGGAACCTCCAGAGTCCGCAGGCAGACCAGCTCGCGGGCGTCACCGGCGCCGAGGTCGAAGACGGCGACGTAATCGTCCACACGGCCGAGGCGAACCCGATGGTGTTCGCCAACCTCGCCTCCTACTGTCCGATCGTTCAAGAGGAGTGGGTCATGGACCGCGCGTCGGAAGAGGTTGCCCAAGAGATCAACGGAACGGGGCCGTATCAGCTCGAGGAGTTCGTCGACGGCGAGTACACCGACTTCACCAGCTTCCCCGACTACTGGGACGGCGAAGCCGAGATCGACAGCGTTCGAATCGACGCTTCGGCGGAGTCGAGCACCCGAATCAACAGCCTTCGAGCCGGCGAGATCGACCTCGCAACCGCCGTTCCACCGACGGATGCTGGCGGGATCGAAGGCGACGATGACACGTACATCGCCGACGGCCCGAGCACGCGTATCCTCATGCTCCCGATGCGATACGACGTCGAGCCGTTCGACAGCCAAGAGTTCCGTCAGGCGATGAACTACGCGATCGACCTCGACTCGATCATCTCGAACGTGCTCTCCGGGTTCGGTGACGCAACCGCCCAACCGACGCTGGAGGGGTACTTCGGCCACAACGACGATCTCGATCCGTACCCGTACGACCCGGAGCGCGCCGAAGAACTCGTCGAAGAGAGCGGCTACGCGGGCGCCGAGATAGAGCTTGACGTCCCCGCGGGACGGTACCTTCAGAGCGACGAGATCGCACAGTCATGTGTTAACTTCATCGACGACCTCGACAACGTCAGCTGTGAGATCAACATGCGTGACTTCGGCGAGCTCGCCGGACAGCTCCTTGATGGCGACATCACAACGACCCCGCCGTTCTTCCTTATCGGCTGGGGGAACACGACCTTCGACGCACAACAGAATCTACTGCCGTGGTTGACCGAGGGGACCTCACAGACGACGTTCGTCGACGAGGAGCTTGGCGACCTCATCAGCCAGGCAGAAACGGAAGTCGACGCGGACACTCGTGAACAGCTGCTGAGGGACGCGTGTGAGCGCGCACACGAACTCGCTGTCTTCGTCTTCCTCAACCGCGAGTACCTCATCTACGGTCTGAACGAGCGTCTCAGCTGGGATCCCACACCCGACGAGTACCAACGGGCCTACGAGATGTCGCTCCGGTGATCACCGGCGAGTAGCCCGTCCGACCGTTTCATAGAGATTCAGTTAATGTCACAGTACCAGTTTTTGATCCGACGTGGGCTCCAGGGGCTTCTGGTCGTCTGGGGAGTCGTCACTGTCGTGTTCCTACTGCGGTTCATGACGCCCGGGAGCCCGGTTGATTTCGTGGCGCCGCTCGACGCCAGCCCGGAGCTTCGCGCGCAGATCGCAAGAAATCTCGGCCTGGATCAGCCGATCTACATCCAGTACGGACAGTACGTGTACGGCCTGATTCAAGGCGATATGGGCTTTTCGTACATCCGTGGCCGTCCGGCGAGCGGCATCATCTTCGCGCGGCTGCCGGCCACGTTTGAACTCGCGCTCGCCGCCACGGTCGTCGCGATCCTCGTTTCGATCCCGCTCGGGGTCCTCTCTGCGACCCGCCGTCACGAGCCCACGGATTACGCGGCAACCGCGTTCTCCCTAGTCGGGATCAGCACGCCGAACTTCTGGCTTGGGATCATGCTCATTCTGTTCGTCTCCGTCGGACTGGGAATCCTTCCGACGAGTCGGCGACCGATCGGTCTCCTTCCCGCCCTCGAAATGCTCATATTCCAGCTC
>CAZNOA010000230.1:0-2957 GCA_964574565.1 uncultured Halobellus sp.
CCTGGAGCTTCTCCTCTTCGGGCATGTCGGCGTTCGACTGCCCTTTCATCCCCTTCCCCGTTCCGGAGGCGATACGCGCGAGCTCCTCGGGGTCGTCCCAGTTGTTGACGGCCTCAACGACGGCCTCGCCCATCCGGACGGGGTCCTCCGCGCCGAAGATGCCGGAGCCGACGAAGATGCCGTCACAGCCGTGATACATCATCAGCGCCGCGTCGGCGGGGGTCGCGATCCCGCCGGCCGCGAAGTTGACGACCGGCAGCCGCTCGGCCTCCGCGGTCTCGTGGACGAGGTCGCGGGGCGCGCCGTGTTCGCGGGCCCACTTCTCGCGCTCCTCGTAGTTGAGCCCGGTGAGCGTTCGGATCTGGTTTTTGATCGTCCGCTGGTGTTTGACCGCCTGATTGACGTCGCCGGTGCCGGCCTCGCCCTTCGTGCGGATCATCGCCGCGCCCTCGCGGATCCGGCGGAGCGCCTCGGGGAGGTTCCGGGCGCCGCAGACGAACGGCGACGCGAAGTCGCGCTTGTCGGTGTGGTACTCGTCGTCAGCGGGCGTGAGCACCTCGCTCTCGTCGATCATGTCGACGCCGAGCGCCTCCAGAATCTCCGCCTCCTTGCGGTGACCGATCCGGGACTTCCCCATCACCGGAATCGACACCTCGTCGATGACCTCCGGAACGCGCTCGGGGTCGGGCATCCGCGCGACGCCGCCGCGCTTGCGGATGTCCGCCGGCACGTTCTCGAGGACCATCACCGCGACCGCTCCGGCGTCCTCGGCGATGCGGGCCTGTTCGCGGTTGACGACGTCCATGATGACGCCCCCTTTCTGCATCTGTGCAAAGCCGCGCTTGACCAGCTCAGTCCCTCGCTTCAGCTCCTCCAGATCCGTAGCCTCTGGCATACTCATGGAGAGGGTCTCCGGGCACTTAACGGGTCGCTTTCGGCCGGATCCGGGATGCGAAAGAGGGCTTCGATCCGACGCCTATTCCGACCGTTCTGCGGTGCCGATAACGCCCGTTTTGTGGCGCGGATAGCGACCGGCTTACGGCGCGGATAGCGACCGCCTTACGACGCCGAGACCGACCGTCGGCGCCACCGCAACCGCGAAGTGGATCGACCGCGACATTCGGGGTATGACCACGGGCGTCATCCTCGCCGGCGGGCGGTCGACGCGTTTCGGCGACGTCGACAAGTCCGTCGCCGAACTCGGCGGCGTCCCGATGATCCGCCGGGTCGCGAATCGCCTCGCGGGGGCCGACGACCCGGTTCCGCCGGGGGCCGCCCGCGCAGCCGGTGGCGACCCCGTCGTCGACGAGCTGGTGATCAACTGCCGGCCGGATCAGCGGGACGCGATCGCGGCCGCGCTGGACGGCGTTCCGCTGCCCGTCCGGTGGGCGCTCGACGACGAGCCGGACCTGGGCCCGGTCGCGGGCATTCGAAACGCCTGCCGTGCCGTCTCGACTGAGTACGCCGCGGTCGTCGCCTGCGACATGCCGTTCGTCGACCCCGGGTTCCTCGAGGGGCTCGTCGAGGACGCGGCGGGTCGAGACGCTGCGGTCCCGCGTCTCGACGACCGGTGGTTTCAGACGACGCAGGCGGTGTACCGCGCGAGCGCGATGGAAGCCGCCTGTGACAGCGCGCTGGCTCGGGGCGACCGGAAGCTGCTCGCGCCGCTCGACGAGCTCGACCGAGTGATCGTCGACGGTCAGACGGTCAGGTCGCGGACGAGCGAGCGCACGTTCACGAACGTCAACACGCGAGAGGAGCTCGCGGAGGCGGAGGCGACCGTCGCCGACGCGGCCGGCGACGGCTAATTAGTGAAATCGATCGGTCGCCGTCCGCCGGACCAACGCCCGGTGGCGGATCGGCGGTCACCGGGCTCCGTTCGCGGGTCGTCGCCCTCGCTCAGCGCTTGAGGACCTCGTACGCCTCGTTCAGCTTCTTAAACGCACCCTCGTCTCCGCCCTCCGCGTCCGGGTGGAGTCGCTTCGCCCGCTCCCGATACGTCGACCGGACCGTCTCCTGATCGGCGCTCGGATCGAGACCGAGCGTCTCGTACGCCTCGCGTTCGGTCATCCCGCCGGAGCGCGGCGCGCGGTCTCGCGGATCTCTCGGCCCGCGACGGGTACCCGCCCGCCGCCCCCCGGCCGCACCCGCGGTCGTTCCGGCCCGCCCGCCGTCCGTCGCCCCGGCGGTCCGATACGCGTTTCGTCGGTTTTCGGCGGCTCTCGCGCGTTGTCGGGCGCGCTCGCGCTCCGTCGGTCCCGCCCGGGACGCCTCCCGGTGGACGCGGTCGCGGAGCCGGCCGCTGGCGTGATACCAGAGGAAGTACGAGACGATCGCGAACGGCACGGCGACCGCCAGAAGGACCGGCGAGACGACGACCCCGGCGACCAACAGCAGGGCCGTCAGTCCGATGAACGTCGCGGCCAGACCGACGATGATCGGGCGGTTCGTCACGTGTGTGATCGGTGTTCCAGGGTTGTAAGCGTCTCGGGGGTCGTCGCGGACGCGTCCGGGTGTCAGTCGCTCGGTCGTCCGTCTCGGCCGGCGTTCGGGTCCCGGCGGTTCGGTCGCCTGCCGGCCCGCTTTGCGCCCGCCTCCGTACCGTTTATGACCGCGGACGCCCGGATCAGTGGTATGTCAACGGCGGACCGAGAGACGGTGACGGGCGTCCCGCCGGGGATCGCCGCCGCTCGCGAGGAGCTCACGCCGATGCTCTCGCAGTACGCGGAGCTCTGTGCCGCCCACGAGGACGCGCTCGTCCTGTTCCAGGTCGGCGACTTCTACGAGGCGTTCTGCGAGGCGGCCGAGGCGGTCGCGCGGGTGTGTGAGGTGACGCTGACCGAGCGGTCCGACTCCACCGGCGACTACCCGATGGCGGGCGTGCCGATCGACAACGCCGCGCCCTACCTCGAATCGCTGCTCGACGCGGGGTACCGCGTCGCGATCGGCGACCAAGT
>CAZNOA010000231.1:0-2956 GCA_964574565.1 uncultured Halobellus sp.
AGCGCGACGCCACAGGGGGCCTCGCGGAGGAGCTCTGCGACCTCACCGCCGAGCAGTTTCCGGTGGAGCTCGGCCGGCTGCCGCTCGGAGAGCACGAGGTCGGACTCCTCGTGAGCCGCGTACTCGGCGACGGATTTCGGGACCGATTCCGTCTGGACGACGTGTTGACGGAGGCGACCGCGACCGGGATCGCTCGGGTACAGCGGCTCGGTAGGCGGGTGTTCCGGCACCTCGGCCGGCGCGTCCTCCGAAGTAGCCTCGTCGCCAGATTCCGGGCCGTTAACCGCGCCGATCGGCGTATCGCCGTCGGCACGGAGCGCCCGCGAGAACCAGCTCGGCCGGTCCTCGTCGAAGCCGAGCCACTCGTCGATCGACTGAGTGGGGCTATCGACCCGGTCGGTGTTGGCGGTGAACACGCGGTTCGGATGCGACTCGAACCGAACGACGTCGACCACGCCGCCGCGGAGCCGAGAGATGTCGAGCGCGATCCGAGTCATGTCACGCGCCGCCGCCGGCGAGGTCTGGTCGGTGAGCGCGACGAGCACGTCCGCCTGTCGGGAGCGCTCGAAGGCGTCGCGGGTCCGTTCGATCGCTCGGTCCGCGGCGCCGCGGCGAACGGCCTCCCGGGCCGCGCTCTCGCTGTCGACGTGGTGGCGAGCGTAGACGAAGTACCAGCCGGCGGCCAGCGCGGCGATGCCGAGCGCACCGAGCATCGGCCGCGCGCCCAGTTGGTACAGGACGAAGGCGCCACCGACGATGCCGAACAGCTGGAGCCACGGGTACAGCGGCGCTCGGAACACCGGCTGATACTCGTCGATAGCCCCCTCGCGGAAGCCGATGAGCGCGAAGTTCAACAGGATGAACACGAGTATCTGGAACGCGCTCCCGAACGCGGCGACCGCCTGAATCGGGAAGAAGGAGACGAGAAGCACTAACACGAGACCGGTGAGCGCGACGGCGTTGGCCGGCGTGCCGAAGCGTTCGCTGACCCGCTCTAACGCCGACGGAAAGACGCCGTCACGCGCCATCGCGAGCGGGAACCGGGACGCCGCGAGGATGCCGGCGTTCGCCGTCGACGCGAGCGCTAAGATCGCCGCGATAACGATGGCTATCACGCCGATCTGCCCGAGCGCCTGGTCGGCGACGAGCGCGATCACGGCGCCCTCTCCGTCGGAGGCCAACTCGCCGGCCTCGACGGCGCCCGGGATGTCGAGGACGCCGACGGTGATGTACACGACAGCGGCGTAGAGGAACGCGACGATCGCGAGCGCGCCGACCATCGCCAGCGGGAGGTTCCGACCCGGATTCTTCACCTCTTCGGCGACCGCCGGGACCTTCGTCACGCCGGCGTACGAGATGAACACGATCGCCGTCGCAGCGAGGATCCCCTCGCTCGTAACGTCGAACGCGCCGGCGGTACGGTCGGCCTGGATATCAGGGATCCCTCCGACGACGAGCCATGCGAGCGCGAGCATCAGCACGCCGACGATCGCGAACTGGAGCTTCCCCGACCCTTCGGCGCTGACGAGGTTGACGACGGTGAAAAACAGCGCCAACCCGACCGCGAGGAACGTGATCAGCTCGGCGAGTGACGGCTCGATGTACACGAGGTACGGAACGCCGCCGACGAGCGCGAGCGCGCTCTTCAACGAGAGCATCATCCACGTCCCGACGCCCGCTATCGTCCCCATCAGCGGGCCCATACCGCGCTCGACGAAGAGGTACGGTCCCCCGTCTTCCGGCATCGCCGTCGCCATCTCGGAGGCGGACAGCGCGGCCGGAAGCACCAAGACTGCGGCCAGCACGAACGCGATCACCGCCGCTGAGCCGGCGGTGACGTACGCGATACCCGGCAGGATGAAGATTCCGGAGCCGACCATCGCACCGACGGCTATCGCCGTCGTCTCGGCCAGTCCGAGGTCGCGTTTCAGCCCGGATGGCATTTGCTCACGTAGTAGCTCGTAATGACATCACCGTACCCGTGCGGGCCTTCGCGTCGGTCGCTGGACCGACGTCTTCGTTGACGATCACGATGCGGATGTGACTGACGGCTTGCTCGAAGGGTTCGTGACATCTTCGGATACCCGTACGCGATATTCCCGTATGGATAACGGCACTAACGAGTATGGGTCGGAGGGTCGTTATCGGTCGGCGTGGATGCTCAGGCCGAACGTCGTCACGGCGACCGTGGCAGCGACGGCACTCGTGACGGTCGGCGTCGCCGGCACCGAGTCGAAGACGAGGTACGGGTCGATTCCGGAGGCGATGAGCCAGTCGACCCGGTCGAGGCCGGCGTGTCCGCTGGCGAGGATGCCGACGCCGGCCGTGACCCCGAGGAAACCGGTGATGAAGGCGATGCCGGAGAGCGCGTCCTCGCCGCCGACGAGCGTCCACACGTCGGACTCCGCGGGGTCGGGGTTTCGCCGGACGTAGGCGGCGAGCGCGGTCAGTCCGACGCCGGCGAGCGCGAGACAGCCGACGCCGAAGATCACGACCGCGGCCGCGCCGAGCGGCGTCGTCGCGGGGTCGCCGGCGAACTGCGACTCGCGAACCGGATCCGGTAGCGTGACGATGAGCGGCCAGACGAGCGCCGCGAGCGCGGAGAGATAGCTACACCATCGTATCTTTCGCGGGATCGACACCGGGAGCGTGATGTGTTTCGTCCGCATGAGTTCGTACCGCGACCGGTCCGCGGGGTCGACGAACGGTTCGCTCTCGTCTGGCATGTGTACGACCTTTCGCGTCGGCGTACTAAACGGTGTTTCTGTCGGACGAGTCACGGCGGCTGCGAACGGTTTGGCCGCGGGCGGTGGACCCCCTGTGACAGCGGTGGGCGCTCGATTTCGGTCCGGCTGTCCGACACCCCCGCTTCGAAATCCTTTTACAGCTTTCGGGGGGATATACGCCTAACTGAACCATGGACGTCGATATCATCTCCGAAGAGGAGAACCCGATG
>CAZNOA010000232.1:0-2955 GCA_964574565.1 uncultured Halobellus sp.
GCGGTCGCGTGGCCCGCGTTCGTGCTGTCGTACGTCGACCGGACCGCGTGGCTCCGGCCTCGGCGGCTCGTCTCCCTCTGTCTCGTACCGGGCGCGGCGGTGACCGGTGTCCTCCGCTTCGGCGCGGCGCCGGTGTTCTATCAGTCACCCGCGCTCGTCTCCGCCGACGGGTATCTGGTCATGGCGTACGAGCCGACGACGGCGCTGCTCGGCTTCGTCGCGTACGCACTCCTCGTGAACCTCGCGGCGCTCGCCGTCCTGGGACACGCCGCGCTGGTTCGCGACGGACTGTTCCGCAGGCAGGCCGCGCTGCTGTGTGTCGCCGGCGCCGCGCCGATGGCCGTCGGACTCCTCGGGCTTCTGGGAGCGTTCGGGACGACGGCCGTCGATTTCACCCCGATGACGTTCGCGGCCACGTCGGCGCTGGTCGGGTGGGTCGTTTTCAAACATCGGCTCCTCGACATCTCGCCGATCGCCCGCGACGTGGTGTTCGCGAACCTCTCCGACGGCGTCGTCGTCGTCGACGGCGAGGGGCGTGTCGTCGACTGCAACGCTCCGGCACGTCGGATGTTTCCGTCCGTCGAGGTGGGACAACGCGTCGAGACGGCGTTTTCAGCGACCCCGGCGGTCGTCGACGCGGTCGAAGACGGAGCGACCGACGTCGACGAAGAGGTCCGCGTGACCCTCGATGGCGAGAGCGGACTGCGGTTTCTCACGCTCGGAGTCCACGCGATAAACGACGGCTCCGCGCTCGGCGGGAGCGTGCTCCTGTTGCGGGACGTCACTCACCGCGAGTCGCTCCGACACCGCTATCGGGCGCTGCTCGAGAAGTCGCCGAACGTGATCGCCGTCTGTGGCGCCGACGGTCGGTTCAGATACGTGAGTCCGTCGATAGATCGATTGCTCGGCTACGAGCCGGCCGCGGTCGAGGGGCGACCGATGATCGACCTGGTCCATCCCGACGACCGACAGGCGTCACAGCGAGCGTTCGAGCGCGCGTTCGACACGGGCGATCGGGAGTCGCTCGACCACCGGATCGCCCACGCGGACGGGAACTGGCGCCGCTTCGAGACGGTGATCGAACGCCTCTTCGACGACGCGGAGGAGCTGGTGATCACCGCGACCGACGTGACGGAGGGAAGGCGGTACGAGCAGCGCCTGCAGGTCCTCAACCGAGTGCTCAGACACGATCTGAAGAACGACGCGAACGTCATCGGCGGCTACGCCGGCCTGCTTCGCGATCACGTCGACGAGGCGGGCGAGGAGTACCTCGACGTCATCGACCGGAAAGTCGACACCCTGGCGCATCTCAGCGACCAGGCTCGCGAGATCGACGTGGCGCTTCACAGCGACGCCGGGCGGGCGACGATCGACCTCACCGAACTCGTCGAACGGCTCTGTGACGAGCTCGAAACGTCGTTTCCGCGGGCGACGGTCACCGTCTCGTGTCCCGACAGCAGCGTCGTCTCCGCCGACGAGCTGCTCGAATCCGCCGTCCGGAACGTCCTCGAGAACGCCGTCCTCCACAACGACGAGCCGCGGCCCGTCGTCGAGGCCGTCGTCGAGGCCGACGGCGACGGGTTCCGGATCGACGTGGCCGACAACGGACCGGGGATCCCGCCGGTCGAGCGGACCGTGTTCTCCGAGGCCCGCGAGACGGCCCTCGAACACGCGAGCGGGCTCGGACTCTGGCTCGTCCACTGGATCGTCACCGAGTCGGGCGGCGATTTGACGATCGACACCCGCGAGCCGCGGGGGACGCTGGTGAGCATGTGGCTCCCGGCGCCGGCCGACGACGAAGCCGACCGCTGACCGCCGGGCGACGTATCGGTTTTTGGGGCGTTCGAACGGCCTCCGCAACCTCTTTGCGATCGGTCGCCGAATCGTGAGACATGAGTCACGGATCCCTTGACGACGACGCCGTCGAGAGCCACCGCGAGGCCGGCGCGATACTGGTCGAAGCGATGAACGAGGCCCGCGAGATGGTCGAGCCGGGACGGACGCATCTCGAGGTCGCGGAGTGGGCCGAGGACTTCATCCGCGAGCGGGGCGCGGGGCTCGCGTTCCCCGTCAACATCAGCGTCGATCCGGAGGCGTCGCACGCGACCCCCGGACGCGATGACGACACGGAGTTCGGCGAGGAGATGGTGTGTCTCGACATCGGCGTCCACGTCGACGGCTACATCGCCGACGCGGCGGTGACCGTCGACCACACCGGCAACACCGAGCTCGTCGAGGCCGCCGAGATGGCCCTCGAAGCAGCGGTCGACGAGGCGGGACCGGGCGTCGAGGTCGGCGTCGTCGGCGAGGCCATCGAGGACGTGATCCGCGGCTACGGCTACACGCCCGTGTTGAACCTCTCTGGGCACGGCGTCGAGCGGTACGACGCTCACACCGGCCCGACGATCCCGAACCGCGGCGTCGACCGGTCCGTCGAACTGGAGCCGGGGCAGGCGGTCGCCATCGAGCCGTTCGCGACCGACGGCCGCGGGAAGGTCGGCGAGGGGGCCGAAGAGCAGATCTTCGAGCGACAGGGGTCCGCGAGCGTCCGCGACCGGCGGGCTCGTCAGGCGCTCGAAGAGATCGAAGCGTTCGACGACCTCCCGTTCGCGGCGCGCTGGCTGGAGGGCGACCGCGTCGAGATGGCGCTGCGACGCCTCAAGCAGGCGAACGCGATCAAGGGGTACCCCGTGTTGAAAGAGGCCGATGACGCGCTCGTCAGTCAGGCGGAACACACCCTGCTCGTCACCGACGACGGCGTGGAGGTGACGACCGCCGGCATCCACGGCTTCGACTGATGGACCGGATCTACGCGCCGTGGCGGATCGAGTGGGTCGAGCGCGACGAGGAGCCGATCGACGGCTGTCCGTTCTGCGTCCTCCCGGAGCGCGGTGACGCGCGCGAGGCGCTGGTGGTCGCCCGCAGCGACCGCAACTACGTCCTGTTGAACAACGC
>CAZNOA010000233.1:0-2929 GCA_964574565.1 uncultured Halobellus sp.
TTCGTCATCGGGATGTTCGGCACCGTCGGCAACGTCATCGGCGCGGCGTACCCGTACCCGGGCGGGCGGCTCTCCGACCGGATCGGCTCGCGCATCGCGCTCACGATGTTCGGTCTGCTCTCGAGTCTCGGCTTCGCGGTGTGGCTCGTCGCGCCGAACCTCGGGACCCTGACCGTCGGAGGCGTCGTGTTGGAGCCGTGGATCTGGATCTTCGTCGGGCTCTTCCTCGCGCAGGCGTGGAAGTCGTTCGGGCTCGGCGCGACCTTCGCGATCGTCAAACAGTCGGTGCCGCCCGAACGGCTCGCGCGGGGGTTCGCGAGCACCGAGGTGTTCCGCCGCACCGCGTTCCTGATCGGCCCGCTGATCGCGGCGGGGATCATCCAGTACGTCGGCGATTTCACCGTGAGCTTCCAGTACGTGCTCGCGATCGCGCTCGTCTTCGCCGTCGTCGCCACCGCCGCCCAACACGCCCTCTACGACGCGAGCGAGGACACCCTCGGCAAGAAGTTCGAGGGGATGAGCGAGGTCGCAGACGACCTCCGAAACCTCCCGCCGGAGCTCCGGCCGCTGCTCGTCGGCGACGTGCTCGTCCGGTTCGCCAACGGGATGGTGTACGTCTTCTTCGTCATCGTGATCACGCAGTTCCTCGGCGTCGGCCTCGACGTCGGCCCCCTCTCGCTGTCGCCCGCGGCCTTCTTCGGCGTACTGCTCGCGGTCGAGATGCTGGTCGCGCTCGTCTCGATGCCGCCCGCGGCGCGCGCGGCCGAGTCGGTCGGA
Source organism: uncultured Halobellus sp. (assembly GCA_964574565.1). Lineage (GTDB taxonomy): Archaea > Halobacteriota > Halobacteria > Halobacteriales > Haloferacaceae > Halorubrum. The sequence goes on from CAZNOA010000233.1 coordinate 778, forward strand.
CTCAAGCCGGTCGTCGCGCTCGGATTCCTCGTGTACGCGGTCTTCCCCGTGCTCCTCATCAGCGTCCCGGCCGACACCGCCCTCACCGCGCCGCTCGTCCTCCTGCTGTTCGCGTTCTCGGGGCTCCGGTTCGCCGGCCTGCCGGCGCATAAGGCGTTGATCGTCGGACCGGCGGAGCGCGACGCGGGCGGGCGCGTCTCCGGCTCCTACTACCTCGTCCGTAACACGATCGTGATCCCGAGCGCGGCGCTGGGCGGGCTTATATACGGCGGCTTCTCGGTTCCCGGAACGGACCTCGCGATCGGCGGGAGCCCCACGCTCGCGTTCGGGCTCGCGAGCGCGATCGGGATCGTCGGCGTCGCGTACTTCACGCTGTTCGGCGAGGAGTACGACGCGTACGCGTGAAACCGCACGGACGCGCCGCCCCGTCGTTTTTTGCCCCCGGGCGACAGAGAGAGGGGTATGACGGACATCCCCGACGCGCTCCGGGACGCGTTCGAACACACCGAGTACGACCTCGGCGACGTCGCGGTCAACCGCCAGCAGGTCAGAGTTTCGGTGTTACAGGAGGGTGCGAACCCCGACGCGCTCCGGGCCGTAATAGAGGAGGCGCTCGGCGCGGACGCCGTCGTCGCCGCGACCGTGGCCACGGAGACGATCGACGGTGAGGACACGATCGGCACCGTCGTCTCGTTTCAGTACCGCCCGTGAGAACAGACGGTCGGCTCCGGAAGGGACAGCGCCAGTGCCGCGAAGGTAACCGCCTGAACAGCCGCCCGGTACAGCGGTTAGCGGCCGTGTTCACGCGATAGTATTATTGACCCCCTACCCGTATCAAACGGTTACGCGATGACAGCCGACCGAGGACACGACGGCGCGAAATACCTCGCCGGGTCGCCGGTCCGGGTCGCGATACTCCGGACGCTCCGCCGCGAGCCGCACCGCCCCGCGGATCTGACGGCCGACGTCGACGCCACGCGCACAACCGTCCAGCGGATCCTCGCCGGGTTCCGCGAGCGTGACTGGGTCGTCAAACGCGACGCCGCCTACCGCGTGACGCCGACCGGAGAGCGGGTCCACGACGCCTACGAGGAGCTCATATCGGAGATCGAACGAGCCGATCGATACGGCCAGTTCGCGGCCAACCTCAAGCGCGTCGACGCGGGGTTTCCGGCCGCGGCGCTCGACTCCGGAGAGCTGACCGTCGCGGCGGATCGGAACCCCCTCGCAGTGGTCGATCGACTCACCGAGATCCTGCGAGAGGGACACGAGGCGGATATCCGCGCGGCGTCCCCCGTCGTCATCCACCAGTTCAACGAGGCGGCCGCCGACGCGCTGGAGGCGGGCGCGAGCATCGAACTCGTCATCGACGGCGACGTGCTCGAAACGTCGCTCGCGGAGTTCGGCCCGGCGACGGACAGAGCCCTCACCGAGGAGAAAGCAACCGTGTACGTCTCTCCGAAGCCGGTCGAGTACGGACTGTTCCGATACGACGACGTCGCCTGTGTGACGGCCTACGACGACCGGAACAACCCGCGGGGCGTGCTCGAATCGAAGGACGCCACGGTGATCGAGTGGGTCGACAACCGGCTGGACTCGTTCGTGGCCGACGCGCGCCCGCTTTCGGCGGTCGTCGAAAGCGTCTAATCCGTTACGAGTCGTGTCGGGTCTCGGTCCGCGACGCCGCGGCGTCGGTGGACGCGTCGCTGCCGGTCTCGGTGGCGTCGTCGTCGAAGTTCGTCGGGACAACCGTCGGATGGTCGATGCCGACGGGAGGAGTGTTCGCGCTCATGGCTCTGTCTGTGGATACGCCCTCGGCCCTCTAAAAATTACCCATAGGCATAACGCATCCCGATCGCGGGTGTGAATGTCCGCGGGTTATTTCGCGTCTTGCGTCCGGACTACCGGAACTCCTCGGCGTACAGCTCCTGTGCGTGTTCGATCGCTTCCGTCGCCGTCGCTTTGTCCTCCCAGCCGAGCGTTTCGACCTCTTTTCCGGCTTCGAGATTCTTGTACGTCGAGAAGAACTCATCAATCTCGTCACGGATCTGTTGTGGGATGTCCTCGAGGTCCTCGATGTGGTCGAAACGTGGGTCCTCGGTCGGCACCGCGATCACCTTGTCGTCCTGCTCGCCGTCGTCGTCCATCTTCA
>CAZNOA010000234.1:0-2920 GCA_964574565.1 uncultured Halobellus sp.
CGTTACCGCTGAACCACCGCGTCAAACGCGAGTACGACGTCGACGCCGAACTCGCTAGCGAGGTGCGACTCAAGATCGCCCCCGTCCCGCCCGAGCCCCGACAGCCATGAGTGACTGGTTCACGTTCGACAAGGACGCGTATCGTCTCAGCGAGTCGTTCCAACTGGAAGACGTTCAGCACGTCGAGGCCGAGAAGCTCGAACCGATCGAGCGGGCGTCCATCGAGCGCCTGATCACCGAACAACAGGGGTCGCTCCTGCGACTCCAGACCGATGTCCTCGAGATCCGAACCGAACGAAACGCGTTGGAGCGGCAGCTCTCAACGCTCGAGGAGGACCGCGGGAAACTGCAGGAACGCATCCGCGAGCTCGAAGCGACCCGACCGTCGTTGGAACCGAAAACCGTCTTCGCCAACCTCGGTGCGGCGCTTCAGGAGGTCGACGACGATCTGAAAGGCGAACGCTACCGCGTCGACGACGTGGATTTCACGCTCAAAGCGAACGTGATCCAGACGGACGAAGGGGTGCGGATGCACCTCCCGTCGTTGGACGAGTCGTCGGCGTCGGCGAACCTCAGTGAAGTCTCGTTCCGACTCCGCGCGCCGAGAGGGGACGCGGAGGCAGAGCGGCCGACCTACGTCGACGTTCCGGACCTCCGTGGCGTCCCGTACGAGGTGGCGACCCGGCGGCTCGCTTCGGCCGAACTGACCGTCGGAACGGTCGAACGAGTGGTCGATCCGGACGCGAGGCCGGGCACCGTCATCGAGCAGTTCCCCGGCGCGTTCACCGTCGCCGAGCCGGAGGCACCCATCGACCTCGTGCTCGCGGCGGAGCCCGAGCCCGAGCCGGAGCCGGAGCCTGACACGGATTCCGAGCGAGACGACGAAGGCGACCGAGGTGACTTCGACGCCGACACCGGAAGCGAAGTCGAAACCGAAACTGACGGCAAGCGTTCGGACACCGGTACCTCGGAGTCTGAGCCCACTGAGAAGGAGCGGATGGAAGCGTTCCGGGAGGCCATCGTCGATATCGATCCCGAACGCGGCGACGCGGTCGTCGATCGCCTGCACCGAGCCGGGGTGACGGACATCGAATCGCTGACCCGGGCCGATCCGGACGAGCTCGCCGCAGAGCTCTCGATTCCCGTTGACTTGACCACGGCGTTACACGAACGGCTCTCGGACGATAGGGACCCGATCCCGCTGGAGGAGGTGTCAGGGATCGGTCCGACGTTCGCGGGTCGCCTCCGCGATGCGGGGGTCGTGAGCGTCTCGCAGCTCGCGGAACTCGACCCTGATCGCGTCGCCGACGTCGCCCGCGTGTCGCCCACGCGAGCGATAGACTGGATCGAACAGGCGAGGCGGATGGTGACGGAGTCGTGAGCGTCGCGGAGCGATTCGGCGCCTCGATCGAGGTGGACGGGCCGGATCCGGATTCTGAGGGCTTTTTCCTCGTTACGCGCCGGGACGACGTCGACCACGAGGCGTTCGTGACCGGGCTCCTCGGGCTGTTCGGGACCGGAGGCCGGCTCGTGTTACATCACCCGTCGGGGTTCGCCATCGTTCGGCTGTCGTTCGGTCGGGCTCAGCGACTGAAACGGCTCCCGTGGGTCGAAGCGGTCGGCGGCGTCCAGTTCGATCCCGAGCGACTCGCCGCGGTCACGGGCGCTCCCGCACCGTGACGACACGCGTTTCCGTCTGACACGCGGCCACTCTCGCGGCTCGTTCGAATCCGCGTCGCTTCTGGTGAGACCCGCCTCGCGCTCACCGACAGCGTATTTAAGGTTCGCATGCAACCGTAGAGACATGACTCTCGTCGTGGTGCCGGTCCGGTTCCCGCCGTCGTCGCACTCCGAGGCGACGCTGCGTGAGGCGGTCCGCGTCGCGGAGGAGCGCGACGCCGATCTCACGATTCTCCACGTGGACCTCTATCAGAACTCCGGGCACGTCTCACGCAGCAACCTCAAACGCGAGGTCGAAAAGCGGATCGGCCGGATCGACCGCGCTCGGTACGTCGTCCGGCGCGGCTTCCTCGTCGAGGAGACGATCCTCGAAGAGATCGTCGCCGAAGACGCAGACGTCGTCGTTATCGGCTCGAAACAGGCCGGGCGGTGGCGCCGCATGGTCCAGAAGCTCCTCTCGGACCCCGACATCGACTCGTTCCTTCGGAGCGAACTCAACTGCACCGTCATCACCGTCGGCAGCGACGGCCGCATCGAGAGCAACCAGGCGGGAGACGGCGACGGGGACGGCCCACCGCTCCCGGAAGACGACGACTGACCGGCGCGGGAGCGGTCGAATGGTCGCTCCGTTTCGGCGGCGAGCCAGTGCCGCTCACTCCGTCTCGGCGGCGACCTCGTACCGCCGCTCGTACTCGATGACGGTCGCGACGCGATCGGCGATCTCGCCGCCGAACTCCCGCTCAACGAGATATAAGGCGAGGTCGAGCCCGGAGGTCACGCCGCCCGCGGTGAGCAGGTCGCCGTCGTCGACGACGCGCGCGTCGACGACCTCGGCGCCAGACTCGCGAAGCTCCTCGATCGCCGACGCGTGGGTCACGGCTCGTCTCCCGTCGGTGACTCCAGCGGTCGCGAGCAGCATCGAGCCGGTACACACCGACGCGATCCGAGTGCCGTTCTCGTGGTGTGCCGCGAGCGCGCGCGGTACCGCCCCCGTCTGCGCTTCCGCCCACGCGCTCGCGTTCTCGTCGCGCGCGCTCCAGCCGCCGCCGGGGACGACGATCAGATCGGGGGCGGCCTCGTCCCCCGGCTCGGAGAGGACGCCGTCGATTCCCACGCGGGTTCCGTGGCTCGCGGTCACCGTCTCTCGCTCGTCGAGCGTGACGTACCGGACGCGCCCGGCTCGCTCGTCGCCGTCGCCGGCGTATCCGAGCGCGTAGTCGAACACCTCGTACGGACCGAT
>CAZNOA010000235.1:0-2919 GCA_964574565.1 uncultured Halobellus sp.
ATTCCCACGTTGATTGCGAACCCTCATCCTCCTACGAATCTGCGGTATCCGACGTTGCAGACGCCGGAACGATATCCGGATGGAGTGTCGTAAGCGACGGGTCGATTCCGTTGAGAGTCGACACCTCGTAGGTGATCATATAGGACCGCGTCAGGACTCTGACGGGCAGAAACAGGAGTAGCAGCGCCAACAGAGCGACGACGACGACGAAAGCGATCCCTGCGATTCCCGCGGTCGTCCCGACGAGGGAACCGAGCCCACCGAGCGCACCGGCGACGACCAGCAGTGCGAGCCCGGCAGCGACGACGACGGCTCCTCCGATAAGCGCGACCGTGAGACCCTCGAATATCGTGATGCCGACACCGATTAAAAAGTGGACGACGAGATAGACCACCACGTCCCCGAGACTCTCACGTAGCGGCCTCAACACTCGCTTCCACGCTGTGACGACGCCGCTGTCCTCGACGATCATCGTCGGGACGACGAACTCGTAGGTGAGTCGGAGCGCGAGTAACGCTACCAACGTGACTACCGCGCCGACGAGTCCGAGCACGAGCGACGGTCCGATCGAGAGCGACGCGAGAGTCGTGAGCAGTGAGTCGAGGGGTCCCCAGCCGGTCGGGCTCGCCGGAGCCGCGGCGACGAGGGCGGTGAACACGACTGGGACCGACGCGGCGATCCATATCGCCGTCGACACCGCGAACAGACCGACGGCCTGCCGGAGGCGAGAGACGAACGGCCGCCATAGCCGAACCTCGTTCGTGTGGAGCGCATCGTAAAAGACGAGCCGAAGCGACAGGGAAACCACCGAGAGCACCGCGACAACGAGGATCGCTCCGACGACAACGGCGGCGAACGCCCACCCGTCGACGAGAGCGGCAAGCCCCCGTTCGTCGATCGCTCCGACGCCACCGACCGAACCGTCCGCAATCGGAGCGAACCAATCGGGCGCGACGAGGTCCCCGTCCGGAACGATCGGAAGCGATGCGTTGGCACTCACTCCGCCGCCCATCAAGAGCACGAGAAACGCGAGCTTGGCCCAGCGAACGGGACTGAACGGAAACAGGAACCGACGTGTGGCCGCGACCGCGTCGTCCACGGCATCCACAGCGTGCCAACTCATGGGTGCCGATTCATGCGGACCCAATATATAGTGTGGCGTGTTCCGGGCGAGAGCTGACCCGAGTCCGGCCTGTAGCGAGCCCAGTGGCTCAAATCCGGCCAGAATCGAACGGGTCGACGGCCGACCAACAGCTGCCGGAGTCGGAGCCGACCCGCAGGCCTTTACGACGCCGCCGACGAATCGGCGAGTATGAAGGTCCGCGGCGAACGGGAGTGTCAGGACTGTGGCGCCCGCTGGTCGTACTACGAGACGGGGTCGATCGAGTGCCCGAACTGCGCCAGTGTCCGGAGCGTCGGCGTCGACAACCGCACTGCACACACCGACTCACCGGCGGTACTCGATCTCAGCACTCACCGCGGCCGCTTCGCCGACGCCCCCGACACGCTTCCGGACGAGGCGGTCGACGAACTCAAATCGACCCTCCGGGAGTACCTCCGCCGACGCGGGTTCATCCGCGGCGGGGAGCTCCGCCGGCTCGACGACACGTACCTCGCGGCGCGAGAGCTGCTGGAGGCCGTCGACTGCTACGACCGTCTCCGGAATCCGACCGACCGCGACCGCGAGTACCTCCTCGACCTGTTGGCGGGTGCCGACGACGGCGTCCGTGCCGACGCCGATCGGGTTCCGGACGCACTCAGAGAGGCCAGGGGAATGGCGGCCGTCCGTGCAGTCGACGAGTATCGGAGCGACCTCCTCGCGTTCGTAGACGAACTGCAATCGATCGGTCAAGGCCGTGGCGACGTCGAGGGAGCGGAATCGGAGACCGGTTCGAAACCGACCGTCTCGGTCGACGGTAACGACCCGGTCGCCCGGATCGATCCGGCTCGATCCGTACTCGAACGCCTCCGCGACCGATCGAAGCGCGTCGAGGCGCTCACCGGCGACGTGCCCCCGTCAGACGCCGACGCGTTGACAGATGCCGCGGACGCGATCGGCGAGTACGTCAGGACCGGAGACGAGTCAGCTCTCGACCGGGCCAGCGAGCGTCTCGCGTCCGTCAGCGAATGAGCGAGCAGGCGAGGCAGAGACCGTAGAGCGAGTCACGAGGCGATGTCGGATTTCAGACCGTCCCGTCTGAACCCCCGCGAACCAGCCCGATTTTCGATGGAAATCAACGCTGATAGCGTTGGGGTCACGTTCAAATCGCTCCGTCCGAATTTCGACGCATGACCCGGTTCGATATCCACGACAACCGACATGCGTTAAAACAGATCCGGGATACCGGCTCAACGAGCCTCTGGGAAAATAAAAAAGCGGTCTCATGTCCGGTGTGTGACGCACCGTTCGATCGCCTGTTTACGACGACCGAGGCAGCGACGCGGTTTCCCGAAAACGACGGGGCGCGTTTCTGTCTCCTCCGTGACGGAGCGTCCGTGTTTCTCTTTCGTCACTGAACGCTTCCGTCTCGTTCGCCGGCCGGTCATTTCACCGGTCCGTGTGAGTCCGTCTCGTTCGTGAGTCGCTGCTCCCGACCGGGTCGTCTCAGTCGTCGCCGACGGGATCGACGCCCGGCTCCGGATCGTCGATGTACCGCTCCGTCCACGTTCCGCGGGAGAACCACGCGACGCCGACGATCGCGCCGAGCACGTTCCCGAGCGCCATCCCGACCCAGATCCCCGTCTCTCCCCACCCGGCGACAAAGACCAGATAGCCGACGCTGGCGACGCGACCCACCCAGAGCGTGAGAATGGAGATCACCATCGCCGTCTTCGTGTTTCCGGCCCCGCGGAACGCGCCGAGGATCACCTGCGAGACGCCGATGAAGGCGAACTCGACCGACCGAATTCGCACGTAGT
>CAZNOA010000236.1:0-2918 GCA_964574565.1 uncultured Halobellus sp.
GACCCCGACCACGTCCTGCGCGCGCTGTTTTCGGCGGGCGAGCGGGCCGAACACGACGCGGTCCCGGGCGCCGACGGCGTCGCTGCCTCGGTCTGTGCGCTCGGCTGGGTCGCGGTCGAGGCCGCTCGCGACTTCGCGCCGAAACCGACCGATCGCCCCTTCTTTCAACCCGGGAGCATGGCGCCGGCAGACGCCCGTGCGTACGTCAATCTCTCGGGCGTCGCGCCCGGACGGACCCTGCTCGATCCGATGTGCGGGACCGGCGGACTCCCGCTGGAGGCCGGCCTCGTCGGCGCCGACGCCCTCGCGTGTGACGCGCAACGGAAGATGGTCCGCGGGACCCGAGCGAACCTCCGTGAATACGTCGGCGACGCGTCCGACGGACCGAGCTGGCACGTCGCTCGGGGCGACGCGACGGATCTCCCGCTCCGTGACGACGCGGTCGACGCCGTCGCGTTCGACGCGCCATACGGTCGCCAGTCGAAGGTCGCTCGCCACGAGCTCGCGGCCCTCGTTTCGGGCGCGCTCGCGGAGGCCGCTCGGGTCGCCGCGCGCGCGGTGATGGTCGCGGACCGCGACTGGCGCGCCGAGGCCCACGCGGCCGGCTGGACGGTCGACGCCGTCTTCGAGCGCCGCGTACACCGGTCGCTCACCCGGCACGTGCTCGTGCTCGATCGACCGTGAGACGCCGGTACTCAAGCGTCGTGAGAGTGGAGGCACAGACGTCGAAATAACCGGTGATAGCATCGAATGCGACAAGTTTCAGTTTCACCGCCCCCGCGGGTAACGATTAAGTGAACGGCCTGTCGTGATATTCATATGACTGGGGACGCCGGCGGCGACATGCTCTCGTGGGACGAGTCGGTGTTCCGCGACGAGTCGGTGTTCGAGATCGACCACGTCCCCGAGACGTTCCGCCACCGGGAGAGCCAGCTGGAGAGTCTGAAGTACGCGCTCCGACCCGCGGTCCGCGGTTCCCGCCCGCTCAACACGATGGTCCGGGGACCGCCCGGAACCGGGAAGACCACCGCGGTCCAGAAGCTGTTCGGCGAGCTCGGCGCCCGGACCGACGTCCGGACGGTCCGCGTCAACTGTCAGGTCGACTCGACGCGGTACGCCGTCTTCTCGCGGCTGTTCGAGGGGATATTCGAGTACGAACCGCCCTCCTCCGGGATATCTTTCAAGAAGCTGTTCGGCCAGATCACGGACCGGCTCGTCGAGGAGGACGACGTGCTCGTCGTCGCCTTAGACGACGTGAACTACCTCTTTTACGAGAACGAGGCGTCGGACACGCTCTACTCACTGCTGCGCGCTCACGAAGCACACTCTGGCGCGAAGATCGGCGTCATCGTCGTCTCCTCGGATCTGGGCCTCGACGTGATCGACGACCTCGACACGCGGGTCCAGTCGGTGTTTCGCCCCGAGGAGGTGTACTTCCCGGTGTACGACGCGACCGAGATCTACGACATCCTCCACGAGCGTGCGAAGCGCGGCTTCCACGACGAGGTCATCGGCGACGCCGAGCTGGAGCGCGTCGCCGAGCTCACCGCCGACAGCGGCGATCTCCGGGTCGGCATCGATCTGCTCCGACGGGCCGGGTTGAACGCCGAGATGCGCGCCTCGAAGACGATCGCCGAGGAGGATGTCGAATCCGCCTACGACAAGTCGAAACACGTCCACCTCTCCCGATCGCTGCGAGGGCTCTCCGACTCCGAGCGCGCCTTAGTTCGCGTGCTCGCGTCCAACGACGGCGAGCGCGCGGGCACGGTGTACGAGGCGTTTCACGACGACACCGGCCTCGGCTACACCCGCTACTCCGAGATCATCAACAAGCTCGACCAGCTCGGCGTGATCGACGCGGAGTACGCCGACGTGGAGGGGCGGGGTCGCTCCCGCGAGCTCACGCTCGCCTACGAGGCCGAGGCGGTACTCGACCGACTGGAGTGACCGACTGGAGTGACCGGCTGACCCGTGGGTCGCGCCCGCGACGCCGACGCCTTTTCAGTCTCCCCGGTTGAGTCCACGGTATGAAAACGAGCGGGGGGAGCGACGCGGCGAAGCGACGCGCCGGAGAGTCGGCGGCCGCAGCGGTCGACGACGGCGACGTGGTCGGGCTCGGTACCGGCTCGACGGCGGCACACGCGATCCGACGACTCGGCGATCGGATCGACGCCGGCCTCGACGTGCGGGGCGTCCCGACCTCGTTCGCGAGCCGGGAGCTCGCGGTCGATTGCGGAGTCCCGCTCATCGACCTCGACGAGGCGGTCGGCCCCGACGCGCCCGGGATCGACGTCGCGATAGACGGGGCGGACCAAGTCGCGGTCGGCGGTGGCGGCGACGGCGCCGACGAGGATCGCAGGTTCGTCCTCATCAAGGGCGGCGGCGCCGCTCACGCCCGCGAGAAGCTCGTTGACGCCGCGGCCGACCGGTTCCTCGTCGTCGCCGACCCGTCGAAGGAAGTCGAGACGCTCGATCGCGCCGTCCCGGTCGAGATCCTCCCGAGCGGCCGATCGGCCGTTGCCGAGGCGATGCGAGCGATCGGCGGCGAGCCGGTACTCCGGCGCGCGGAACGGAAGGACGGGCCGGTCGTCACCGACAACGGGAACCTCGTCTTCGACTGCGAGTTCGGCGGGATCTCCGGTCCCGGCCCGCTGGCGACCGCGCTGTCGACGACGCCCGGGGTCGTCGAGCACGGACTCTTCGTCGACCTCGCCGACGAGGTCCACGTCGGAACCGACGCCGGCGTGCGCGAGCTCACGCGATGAGCGCTTGGCGGTGGCCGCTCGGCTCTGGCGGTGGCCGCTCGGCTCTGGCGGTGGCCGCTCGGCTCGCGGGTCGACACCGATAAAAAATCAGGGTGAAAATCGCGTCCGTCTTAGAGGTCGCGAGGCTGGACCGTCTTCCGGTCGTTGGCCTCG
>CAZNOA010000237.1:0-2914 GCA_964574565.1 uncultured Halobellus sp.
ACTCCTTCAGGACGCGATCGGCGCTGTCCTTCGTGGTGACGACGATCGCGCCGTCCCCCCGGTCGGTGCCGGCCGCCAACACGTCCATCATGAGCCGGCGCTTTCCGGTGAGCGGCGGGCCGGTGAAAAGGAGGTTCGTTCCGGGTTCGACCTCCTCGTCGAAGTGTGGCCTCAGGTCATACATAGAGGCACCTCAGCAGCGGGGGCACCGACTCGGCCCACTCGTTCGGCTGTGACGCCGTACGACCAGAACACATCTACTACGCGAAATATACCCGGTCCGAATAATATTCTTTTTGATCGCCCGCGCACGGAGCCGGAGCCACTCGTATCAGTCCGCCCGCGGCCGTCTGCAATCTCGAATCGCGGGACTTAACATCCTCTCGGAAGTACCGCTGAGTACGGGCGCTTAGCTCAGTCTGGATAGAGTGCTTGGCTTCGGACCAAGTTGTCGCGGGTTCAAATCCTGCAGCGCCCATTCCTTCACGGCTCGTTTCGAAGTAAATACTGAGTCGCCTCTAGGACACCTGAAACCATCCAAATCGTCAGATTTGGGTATTTTAGTTGGGGTCTTTCAGACTGATCCCAACCCGTCACGGGTTGCGGACCCGTCACGTCCGTCGGATGGAACCAAGCCGCACACGACCCGGGTGACGTGTGGGTCGAGTTGGCTGGATGGCACACCGAAGGGGCAGGCCGGTATCCGACGTTCCCACCGGCCTCCTCGTGAACTCCGTTCCGGTGCGTGGTCGCCGGCAGTGCGCGAACGGCACGCGACGGAGCGGGCGCTGCGGGCGACACGGGTTTACGGCCGGTGGACCTAACACACGCGATGACACAACGATCCCTCCTCGTTCGCGCGCTGTGGTTCGTGTTCGTCGGCTGGTGGGTGACGCCCATCGTCGTCAACACCGCGTGGCTGCTCAACGTCACGGTCGTGCTGCTTCCGATCGGCATCAAGCTGATCAACCTCGTGCCGACGGTACTCACCCTCGCGGAGCCGCGGTCGCTCTCGGAACCCGACTCGTCTCGGGGGCAGCGGTCGCTCGCCGTCAGAGCGGTCTACTTCGTCCTCGTCGGCTGGTGGCTGAGCCTGCTCTGGGCGAACGTGGCGTCGTTCCTCGCGATCACCGTCGTGGGGTTACCGATCGCGATATGGATGCTCAACCGGCTGCCGTACGTCACGTCGCTGTATCGGTTTCACGGGTGAACGACGCCGACTCAGCGCGAAAGGCGCCCCGCCGGGACCGCACCGGTGGAACACGCGGCCGCGACCGCTGCCGACCGCTCGGGCTACTCGACGTCCGATGACACGTCCGTCTGGGTTCCGTCGGGCGCCTGAAGCCGGACCTCGTGGGTCGTGTGGCGCGCGTGCGTCTGCGCCCAGCGACGTGCCGGGCGTTCGGCGAGGAACTGCTCGCCGTCCGGACATCGGCGACAGCGGACGATCCACGGCGTCACGTCGTCGGGATAGTGCCCCGTGTGTCGCTCGTGATCGAGGGCGAACTGTTCGACGGCGCGGTTCCCGGCCCGGAGGTCGTCGAGCTCGTGGGCGAGCTCCCACTCGCGATCACAGCGAGAACACGAGACCGTCGGCACGTCGTCGGGATCGGTGTGTGGTTCGTCGTCGAACACGGCCTCAGTAGCCGGTCACCACACTTGAATCACTCACTGCCGGGGCTGCTGTGACGGTGAGTCGTGCGATGTGTCTCGCCGCTGTCGGCGGCGGCGCGCCGTCACGACCGGTTCGTCGACGGCCAGAACGTCAACGGTCACGCTTCAGAGACGCCGCACCGCCTCGTCGTCGTGGGCCAAGTCGGCTGCGCTCGAACCACGCCGCCGGTTCCGGAAGGCGTCCCGAACCGATCCCGAGGAGCAACGCGAAGGAGTCAGCGAGCCCGCCGAGCGTCGCTGCGAACGGCGTTCCACCTTGCGGGGTCCGGTCGCGAGCGTCTCGAAGACGAGCGCGACGGGCGATGCGGCACGTACGGCCGTCAGACCCGCCACGCCGCTCAGCGACTCAGACGAGGACCGCCATGCCCGTCAGGTGGTGGTGAACGCGGATGAGACTCCCGCCGGTCGACGGGAGGAGGGACCGTAACTCCACGCGCTGACACCTCTGAGACTGGTGCATCCCGCTCCGCCGACGAATCGAGGCCAACTGCTCGGATAGATCCCCCATCCGGCCTATCGTGTGGCCGAGCAACCCGCCCGAGAGCGCGGCGAGATCGGTCCCGAGGGCGACCCCTCGGCCGCGGACACACGGCCTGACGTGAGAAAGCGACCGGTGCCGCCTCTCCGTGGCTCAATCGGCGGAGCTTCCGCTCGGTTCGTCGGTCCGCTGTCTCGCCGGCAGTTCCCCGTCGTATCCGTTCGGAACGTGTGGACAGAGGGGGTCGCTCTCTAAGGGGTCTCCAGTCGTCGCGTACGCCCGAGACCGGCTGCCGCCACAGACCTGTCGGAACTCGCAGGCGCCGCACTTCCCTTTCAGTCGATCCGGCTCCCGGAGCGACTCGAAGAGGTCCGTGTGCCGATACATCTCGACGACGGACCGGTCTCGCACGTTCCCGGCGGCACGCGGAAGGAACCCGGACGGATACAGCTCACCGGTGTGACTGACGAACGCGAATCCGCGTCCGGCGGTGATCCCGCCGCGACGGCGCGCCGCCGTCTCGTCCCCCTCGGTCTGCATCCCGACGCGGCGGTAGAACGGCGCTTCCGTCGTCTTCACGCCGAACGGCTCAGCGTCGGAAACCTCGTGAAGCCACTCCATCACCGACTCCGCCCGCTCGGGATCGATCGGGTCGAGGAGCTGTCCGCGGCCGACGGGAACGAGGAAGAAGACGCTCCACAGGACGGCGCCGAGTTCCCGCACCCGCTCCCGGATCGCCGGCAGGTCGTCGACCGTCTCCGC
>CAZNOA010000238.1:0-2891 GCA_964574565.1 uncultured Halobellus sp.
CTGCGGGGACGGGAGCGGCCGGCCTGCTCGCCGGCTGCGCCTCCATCGCCGGCGAAGAGCCGCCGGCCGAGGACGTCTCCGTCGAGGAGCTGGCGGTCGAACAGGTCGAACGGAACACGATCCGCGTCACCGGGAGCGGATCCGTCGAGACCGAGCCCGACGAAGCCAGCTTTTCGGTGTCGGTCGAGGCGCACGACAGGGACGACGCCTCCGCCGTCATCGAGGCGCTCGCGGAACGCGCCGACAGGCTTCGAGAGGCGCTGCTCGACTACGGGATTCCCGAGGACGACATCACGACCGAGCGGTACTCGCTCAGAGAGCACAGCCGCCGGAACCGGTACGAGGGTGAGCATCGCTACGCCGTCGCGGTCGACGACCCCGACGCCGTCGGCGAAGCGATCGACGTGTGCGCCGAGGCCGGTGCCGACTCGGTGGGCCGGATCAGCTTCGGCATCAGCGAGGAGCGCCGCGAGGAGCTGTACGACGAGGCGGTCGCGAACGCCGTCGAGGACGCCCGCACGGAGGCGGAGCTGTACACCGACGCGGCCGGCCAGCGCCTCGGCGAGCCGACCTCGATCGAGACGACGTCGAGGGGACACTCGCCGATTCAGCGGGGATACGACATGGCGGTCGCAGAAGAGGTCGACGACGCGCCGCCGACGCGGATCGACGAGGGACAGGTGTCGGTGACCGCGGAGGTAACGATCGAGTACGAGTTCGAGCCGGGAGCCGACTGACTGACTGACCGTTTCGCTCCGGGATCCCTTCGGTACGACCACCTGTTAGCCGACCCGAAAATGCGTGACCGTTTTTCCCTCGCTGCGTCAATGTCGGGTATGCAGACGCTCGTTCCCGCGGCGGGGCGCGGCTCACGCCTCGGGTCGCTCACCGACGATCGGCCGAAGGGGCTCGTCGACGTGGCCGGTCGACCGCTACTCGCCCACGTCTTCGACGCCGCAGTCGACGCGGGGGCCACCGAGCTGGTGGTCGTCGTCGGCTACGAGGCCGGACAGATCATCGATCGGTTCGGCGACGCCTACGAAGGCGTCCCGATCACGTACGCGCATCAGCGCGAGCGGCTCGGTCTCGCACACGCGGTCCTCCAGGCGGAACCCCACATCGACGGGCCGTTCCTCCTGTTGAACGGCGACAACGTCTTCGGGGACGGTGTCGCCCCCGCCGTGGCGGCGCTCGACGACACAGACGCCGTTCTCGCCGTCGAGTCGGTGTCGCCCGACGAGGCCTCGACGACCGGCGTGATCGAGACGGACGACGGCGGCGCCGTGCTCGACATCGTCGAGAAGCCGGACCGCCCGCGGTCGACGCTCGTCACGACGGGGTGTTACGTGCTCCCCGAGGAGGTCTTTCACGCGTGTGCGCTGGTGTCCCCGTCCGCGGAGGGGGAGTACCAGCTCAGCGAGGCGGTCGGACTGCTCGTCCGTGCGGGCTACGACGTCGAGACCGTTCGCCTCGGGGAGCGCGTCAACGTGAACACGCCCGAGGACGTCGCACGGGCCGCGGCGCTCGTCGACAGGGAGTGAAGGCCGCCGGCGGTGGGAGGGTTCACGCAGCGGAGCGGCGTCTCACTGCGTTTCCTCGTCGCTGTTCAAGCGAGCGCTCTCCCGCCGCCGGTATGCCCACGTTCCCGCGGCGAGCGCGCCGGCGACGAGCCCGGGCCACCGATCGCTGCTCAGGTACAGGTTCGGGCTCGGAAAGTGGTACGTCGAGAGCGGCCACGCCAGCGCGTACGAGTGCCCCGTCACGCTGAGCAGAAGCGCGTCGAGCACGTGATGGGAGACCGCTCCGATAGCGAGGAGCGCGAACACCCGTCGCCGGTATCCGTCGCCGACGAGCAGCGCGCCGACCGCGCAGGCGACGAGCGATCCCGCGGGAGTGTGGATCGCGAACCACGAGAAGGGGACGCCGAGCGCGCCTTCGACGAGCGCGTCGTCGACGACGAGCGACACCTTCGTGAGGTCCGGCAGCAGCGCGCCCAACATGACGACGGTGACGAACCGCTCGTCGAGCCAGTCGTAGCGGAGCGCGAGCAGCGTTCCGAGGAGGTACCCGACGAGGACGTGGGTGAGCACGTCAGCCATCGCGATCCCTCCGTGGAACGACGCTCAACGCGGCCGAGTCGGGCCGCCAGTGGGCGACGAGACGACCGAGTACCCAGAGCCCCCCGACGAAGGAGACGACGTACATGTACCACGTCTCCCACGGCGCCCGCGCGAGCGCGGTCTCGGCCTCGACGGTCGTCGGATCGGTGAGCGTGCCGAAGGCCTGCAGCTCGTGGCCGACGGGCGGCGGGTCGTCGACGTTCGTGACGGTGACCGTGAGCTCCCTATCGACCCCGCCGGTGGACCGGATCTGAACCGGATCGTGAGCCGTGACAGTGCCGCCGACGACCACCCGTTCGCCGAGAAGCGAATTCGGGTTCTCCGCGATCTCGTCGGTGTTCGGGTAGCTGTTGTCTCGGGGATCCGGCTCTATCGTGCCCGCGAGGACGAACAGCCCCGCGAGGGTGACGAGGAGGCCCGCGACGAGGAGCAGGCGAGCGCGCGGGGTGAGCGTCTCGACGCGGGCCATGCGATCTGGAACGGTATTAGCGTATCTGACAGTTGTGTCTGTCGGTGCCCGATCGACCGCGAGCCTCCACGACATCCGGCCGTTGGTTCAATGACGACCACGCAGGGCGTGCGATCCGTGGCGGTCAGGCGGCTCCGGCGGCCGTGAAGGTCGCATCGTCCCCCGACTCGGGACGGTCACGCCGATACCGGCGGTTACGAGTCGACGACGGCCTCGTCGGCGTCTTCGTCGCGTTCCTCGCTCCCGGTCCCGCTTTCCGCGTCGAGTCGCTCTTCGGCGCGGTCGCGGTCCTCGGGGTAGCC
>CAZNOA010000239.1:0-2888 GCA_964574565.1 uncultured Halobellus sp.
AACAGTCGACCTCGCGACCGCGCGCCGTCTCCTCGGCGAACCGCAGCGACGGGTCTGGCTCCGACTCGGGGTCCTCGAACGTCTCAAGCCGTTCGATGAGTCGTTCGGGGCGGTCGCGAACCTGCTCGTAGAAGTTCACCAGCCGCGGGTTCGCGTCGTTGACCGTCGCGTCCGGCGGTTCGAGATCGAAAAAGAGCGCGCCGCCGCCGACGAACGGCTCGTGGTAGCGGTCGTGCTCGGCCGGGAACCGAGCGTACAGCTCGTCGAGGAGCTGCCGTTTGCCGCCGGCCCACTTCAGGATCGGCTCGGCCATGCGATGCGAATACTCACCCGTGCCGGGGTAAAAACGTCTCGGGCGAGCGGCGTTTCGGAGCAGAACCGCCGCGGATCGGTTCCCGCCGCTCAGTCGTCGGCCGGCTCCCCGTCGGCCGGCCCACCGTCCGGAGCGGGGAGGTCTGCGACGTGTTCGGCAGCCTCCTCGAAGTTGGGACCGGGGGTTATCGTTCCGGCCTCTCGGTCCCACTCGATGTAACCGGCCGCTTCTAACGCCGGGAGGTGTTGCTCACGGAGTTCGGCGGCGACCTCGTCGGCCCGGCCGCGTGGGTGGAGGTCAGCGACGGACTCGACGGCACCGTCGGCGAGCCCCGCGATGACTCGCCGGCGTTCTGGTTCGGTGACGACCGCCGACATCGTGGAGTGGGTGTTGCGTGTCATCGTCAGCTTTGCTGTTTGTTGAAAGTTCCTACAATGAAATAAAACTGTTGGCGAGATAAACAGTCATCGGACGCGAAGCCCGCGATGGAGCGTGTACCCCGCGACGACGAGAAAGACGAACGGCAGCCCAGTGAGCGGATGAGCCAACAGGGACCCGGCGGCGAGGATCAGGTACCCCTTGTCCGGCGGTCGCCACGCGGTGCTGTTCCGCATCGCGTCGAGTTCCGCGTGGAACGCCGCGAGGAAGCCGCCCGCGACCACTAGCCACAGCGCGCCGGCGACGACCGCTGCCAACCCGGTCCCGCCCGCGTCGGCGACCGGGGCGAGGAGGCCGAGCGATCCGACGGCGTTCGGCGCAATCAACGCCTCCGCCACGAGGGCGACGGGAAGATATAGGGCAGCGACCGCGATCATCGTCCAGAAAGGGGTGTTTGCCCGCAGTTTCGCCGCCGGACTGCGTACCATGTCGGATCGGACGGTCCCGACCGGGAGAAGCCCTCCGATACGACGGCGGTTGCGCCCCCGACGGCGGCGGATGACTCCGGCTGTCGGTTCGCGATTGGGGGCTTCTCGAGACGACACCAAAGG
Source organism: uncultured Halobellus sp. (assembly GCA_964574565.1). Taxonomy (GTDB): domain Archaea; phylum Halobacteriota; class Halobacteria; order Halobacteriales; family Haloferacaceae; genus Halorubrum. Next base: position 1,303 of record CAZNOA010000239.1, read on the forward strand.
AGCCATCGAGACGGAAGATAGAGGTCTGAACGCACGAAAACAACAGCTTCGTGAGAAGTGTACAACACAGTAGCATGGTACTCCTTACACGTCATTAACGACCGTTTTAGACTATTTCGTTGGTTGTTGTGTGGTACCACTTCTCAAAACATATTTGGAATATGAAAGGTATTTATCCGGTGGGGAGCTATGATCAGGTATGCAACCAACGAGCATCGGATCGGCCGCGCAGCATCGCTCGATCGGATCCGGCGATCAGCCCCCGGGAAGTTCCCCGCAAGGCCTCGCCGCGTTCGTCGCACTCCTCACGCTCCCGTTCCTCGTCGTCGGGTACCCGCTGATCGCGGCCGGCCTGCTGATCGCCGGCGTCGCCGTCGCGGTTCTCTCCCGCTCGCTCGTCGACCACGTCCGTCGACATCGCGGCAGAGTCCGGCGCGTCACCCTCCCGGGGCTCGGGACGGTCGAATACCGCTTCACGCGCGCCTGACGGACAGAATCTGGATCGCGTACAGAATCGAATCGCCGTTCCCCCGCCGCGGGCGAACCCTCTGTCAAACTGTTCTCATCGGGTCAGAGTCCGTACACGACCCGTTCGCCGACCTCGAGACCGTTCGCGATGGCGGCGTGAAGCCGCCCCTCGCCGGCGACCCAGTCGCCGAGCAGGTACAGGTTCTCCGCCCGCGCCGAGTCGAGCGGTCCGCCCGCGACCCCTGACTCCGGCTGTGCGTATCGCCACCCCTGGTGGTCGGTCCAGGCCGGGTCGGCGAGTCGGTCGTCGTCCATGATCGCGGCCGCGTGTTCGGCCAGCGCCGAGACGTTCGCCGCCGGGTCGTCGTCGTAGTGCTCGACGGACCACTCGTGGTTCGCCTGCACGATCAACAGCGTCTCGCCGTCGGGCACGTGACCCGCCTTACACTCCTCGCGGGAGATCCACCCGACCGCGTGTTCCTTGTCGGTGTTGACGACGGCGTAGTACGGCACGTCTACCGCGAACGGGTAGTGGAGCACGGCGCTCCACACCGTTCGGTATTCGACGTCGCCGACCGCGTCGACCAACCGCTCCCGAAGCGGTGAGTCCCACTCCGCGTCTCGGAGGAGCTCGGCGGCCTGTGGCGCCGGAGGGTTCAAGAGGAGGACATCGAACGGCCCCCACCTCTCGCCGTCGGCGTCGACGAGCTCCCACCGGTCGTCGTTGGCTCCGTCGTGCCCGCCGGCGTCGTCTCCGCCACCTCCGTCGATCCGTCGGATCGTCTCGACCCGAGTCCGGCGGTGGACGGTGGCGTCCGTGCGATCGAGCAGCCGCTTCGCGATCTGCGTGAGTCCGCGGCGATAGCTCCACTTGTGCTCGTCGGCGTCGCGGCCGGGCGTCACCTCCCCGTCGGACTCGAAAGTGTGAATCGGCTCGGCGACGTCGACGAGACCGTCGGCGTCGAGCGTTTCCGTGATCAAGTCGACGACGCGCTCGTCGTCCGACTTGAGGTAGTTCGCCCCGTAGTCGTAGGTGAGGTCACCGTGGCGACGTGTCGCCGCGCGCCCGCAGAGGCCGCCGGATTTCTCGAAGATCGTTACGTCCGCGTCGGGGGCCG
>CAZNOA010000240.1:0-2871 GCA_964574565.1 uncultured Halobellus sp.
CGACGGCGATCTGTGCCGATTCCCTGATTGCGCGGCGTCCGGCGTCCGAGCAGGGCCGACTCGTTCGGACGACGATCACGAGCGCGTCGATCCCCGTCGCGGGCGCGAGCGTTCGCCACCGGGCGAGCAGCGCGTCCCCATCCGCGGGGCTCAACCCCGTCCCGTGAGGGAACTCGACGACGAACACCCCGTCGTCGACCCGCATCGACCATCGCTCGCTCGGTTCCATGTCACTCTATGACAAGTTACGGATTATAAACCCACTTCTCAAATTATCGGTGTTGATAGTACCAGATGATCGCGACAGCAGGGTCGCCCGGAGCCGGTTCGGGTCGACGAATGCAGTGGAATTACTCATCGTCGCTCGTTCCGTCAGCTATTCGAGTTGAGAACGGCGACCGATACCTCAGCAATCGATCAGATGCGATCGCCCGGTTCAGAGGAGTCAGCGGCCCGGCCGACCGACTCGACGACGGCCCTCGCGAGCGCGTCGAACGCCGCCGCATCGGGAACGACGTCGACCTCGATCCCGTGTTCCGCGGCCGTCTCCGCGGTGGGCGCGCCGATCGCGCCGACGACTGCGCCGTCCAGCCCGGCGAGGGCCTCCTCACGAACGCCCCGTTCGGCGGCGGCCTCGAGGAAGTGGACGACGGTGAGCGACGAGGTGAACGCGACCGCGTCGAGGTCGCCCGCTGCGGCCAACGCCGCGGACTCGCCGGCGCCGGCCGGTCGCGTCAGCCGGTACAGCACCGTCTCGTTCGCGTCGGCGCCGGCCGCCCGAAGCCCGTCTAAGAGCACGTCGCTGCCGTGGTCCGAGCGCGCCACCTCGACGCGTTCGCCGTCGACCGCGCCGTCGAGCGCGGCGACCAGGCCCGCGGAGGTGTACTCGTCGGGGATGACATCGACCGTCCAGCCGGCCTCCCGGGCGGCCGCCGCGGTCGCGGGGCCGATGGCGACGAGGGTCGCCTCGCCCGGGTCCCAGCCGGCCTCGGCCGCGAGTTCGACGCCCGTCTTGCTCGTGAGGACGACGTACGGAGCGTCCGCGGGCACCGCGCCGGTCGGCTCGACCGCGAGCATCGGATCGGCGACCGGCTCGGCGCCGAGCGATTCCAAGAGCGCCGCGGCGTCGTCGATCCGCTCGTCGTCGGGACGGAAGACGGCGATTCGGGGCGAGACGTCTCCGGTCACGCGTCCTCACCCCGGTCGGGCTCAGGTTCGGACTCAGACGCTGGCTCTGATTTGGGCTCGGGTTCGCGGCCAGATTCCAGTTCCCCGCGTCCGCCCGCACCGACCGGCGCGGACTCTCCGTTCTCGAGGAACGCGACGACCCGGTCGCGGGTGGCGGCCACGTCGCCGATCACCGTGATCGCCGGCGGTTCGATCCCCACGTCGTCGCGGGTGTCGACGATCGTGTCGAGGGTTCCGGTCGCGACGCGCATATCGGGCCACGTCGCCCGCTCGACCAGGGCGACGGGGGTGTCGCCGTCGAGCCCGGCGGCGCGGAGTTCGGCGGTGTACGCCGGCAGCTTCCCGACGCCCATCAACACGACGACCGTGCCGCCGGTCGCCGCGAGCGCCCCCCAGTCGACCGCGGACTCGTCTTTCGTCGGGTCCTCGTGGCCGGTGACGAAGGAGACGGAGGAGGCGTGATCGCGGTGCGTGACCGGGATGCCCGCGACCGCCGGTCCGGCGATCGCCGAGGTGACGCCCGGCACGACCTCGAACGGGATGCCGGCGTCCGCGAGGTGTTCCGCCTCCTCGCCGCCGCGACCGAAGACGAAGGGGTCGCCCCCTTTGAGCCGGACCACGCGCTCGCCGTCGCGCGCGAGCTCGACCAGTCGGCGGTTCGTGTACTCCTGTGGCGTCCACTCGCCGCCGGCGCGTTTCCCCACGTCCTCGCGCTTCTCGGCCGGAATCTGGCCGAGTATCTCCGGGCCCGGGAGCTTGTCGTGGAGCACGACGTCGGCCGACTCGATCAGCCGCGCCGCCCGCACCGTCAGCAGGTCCGGATCGCCGGGGCCGGACCCGACCAGATACACCTTGCCGACGTCGTCCTCGCGGGTTCGGGTCGGCGGCGCGTCGGCGTCTCCGTCACTCATTCTCCCCCTCCGTCTCCTCGCGGGCCGGCTCGACGCCCTCCGTCTCCTCGCGGGCCGCCGCGATCAGCTCCGCCGCGCCGCGGTCCGCCAAGTCCGCCGCGAACTCCTCGGCGGCCTTCGCGTGCGACCGGATCGGGAGGTCGCGGGTGTCCGCCACCTCTTGGGTGCCGTCCGTCGACAGCACGCGGACCCGCGTGTGGACGTGTTCGCCGCGAACGAGCGCGGAGACGCCGATCGGGGCGACGCAGCCGCCGTTGAGCTCGGCGAGGACCGTCCGCTCGACGGTGACCGCGACCCGCGTCCGCGGGTGGTCGATCGCGGAGCGCACGTCCTCGATCACGTCGGGATCGGTCGCCGTCACGGCGATGGCGCCCTGGCCCGCAGCGGGGACGAACTCCTCGCGGGGGAGCCGCGTCGTCCCCACCTCGTGGTACAGGTCGGAACGTCGGAGTCCCGCCTCCGCGAGGACGATCGCGTCGTACTCCGTCTCGACCTTCCGCTCCATCGCCGACCGCTCGAGGTCGGACAGCGAGTCGAACCACTCCTCGACCGTGCGGTCGAACGCCTCGTCGACTTCGGGGGCGTCGTCGGCCTCGGTTCCGTCGCTCGCAGAGGCGTCGCCTTCGAGGGCCTCGTCCTCGGCCCCGTCGCCGCCCGTGTCGGCCGTCATCGCACGGGCCTCGCCGGAGGCGATCAGCCGGCGCTCGTGTTCGGCCTGCAATCCGGGCGCGAGCAGCTTCTCGATCCGGGTGTCGACGTTGCCGCGGAGCGG
>CAZNOA010000241.1:0-2865 GCA_964574565.1 uncultured Halobellus sp.
CCGACGATCGAATCGATCGCCGCGGAGACGGACGCCGCGGTCGTGAAAGTCGACGTCGACGTTCATCAGACGCTCGCCGGCGAGTACGGCGTTCAGGGCATCCCGACGCTGCTGGTGTTCGCCGGCGGCGAGCTCGCAGAGCGCATGGTCGGCGCGCAGACCGAACAGGGGTTGACCGACGCGATCGCGGAGCACACCGCCTGAATGGCAGACGCCGACCGTGAGCCACGCTCCGGGCTCTGCGCCGACGGCATGACCGCGCGGGAGCTGCGCGCAGACGTCCCGGCGCTCAGCGAATCCGCGTACTTCAACTTCGGCGCGCACGGCCCGAGCCCGAAGTACGTCGTCGACGCGGCGTCCGAGTACATCGCCGACCACGAGTACGGCTCGGGGACGACCGATCCGTACACCCGCGCGTTCGAGACGTACGAGGCCGTCAGAGAGCGGATCGCGGCGTTCGTCGGCGCGGAGCCCGATGAGGTGGCACTGACCGAGAGCACGACGGACGGGATCAACCGAGTCGCCGGCGCGTTCGATTGGGAGCCGGGCGACGTGGTCGTCCGCACCGACTTGGAACACCCGGCCGGCGTCCTCCCGTGGAAGCGGCTCGAACGCGAGGGCGTCGAGGTCCGCGTGGTGGAGACCGAAGGCGGCCGAATCGACCGCGAGGCGTACGCTGACGCCGTCGCCGACGCGCGACTCGTCTGTTTCAGCGCGATCACGTGGACCCACGGGACGCGGCTCCCGGTCGCCGAGCTGGTCGATATCGCCGACGACGCGGGGGCGTTCACCCTCGTCGACGCCGTGCAGTCGCCGGGACAGGTCGCAATGGACGTCGGCGACTGGGGGGCCGACGCGGTCGCGGCCGCGGGACACAAGTGGGTCCTCGGCCCGTGGGGGGCCGGATTCCTCTACGTCGACCGCGACGCCGCCGCGGAGTTGGCGCCGCGGGCGGTCGGCTATCGGAGCGTGAAGTCGCCGAACGCCGGCGAGATCGAGTACAAGGCGGGCGCGAAGCGCTTCGAGGTCGGGTCAACGACCCCGGCCGCACACGTCGGGCTGACAGAGGCGCTTGACGCGATCGAAGCGGTCGGAATCGACGCGGTCAGCTCTCGGATCGAGTCGCTCACCGACCGACTGAAGGCCGGCGTTCCCGCGGATCGCCTCCTGAGCCCGAGGCGATACGAGACCGGCCTCGTCGCGATCGACGTCGACGACCCCGAAGCGACGGTCGAACGGCTCGCAGCGGACGACATCGTCGTTCGCTCGTTGCCGCATCCGGACGCGGTTCGAGTTTCGGTACACGCCGTGTCGACGGCGGCCGAAGTCGACCGGCTCGTCGAGGCGCTCGAGGAGGAGTGGTGACGCCGCAACCGCGCCCGTTATAGTGATTCAGGTGCAAGACCGCGCATGGGATTTCACACGTTCGACGTCGAGAAGGCGGACCGATTGGAGGATCCGGCCGTCCGGTATCGGTGGGTCTCCGCCGAGGAGCTGATCGGGCCGCTCGCGGCGTCGGACACCCGCGTCGTCGCGGACCTCGGCAGCGGCACCGGATTTTATACTGACGACGTCGCACCGCACGCCGAGACGGTGTACGGAGTCGACGTCCAGCCGGAGATGCACGACCGCTACCGCGAGAAGGGCGTCCCGGAGAACGTCGAACTCGTCGCGAGCGACGTGGCGGACCTCCCCTTCGCAGACGGCCGGCTCGACGGCGCGTTCTCGACGATGACGTACCACGAGTTCGCGAGCCCGGCCGCCATCGCGGAACTCGCGCGCGTCATCGACGCCGGCGGCCCGCTCGTGACGTTCGACTGGTCGGCCGAGGGCGACGGCGACCACGGTCCGCCGGCCGACGAGCGCTATGCGGCGAGCGACGCGGTCGACGCGCTGGAGGCCGCGGGGTTCGACGTCGTCTCCGCGGCCGAGCGGACCGAGACGTTCGGCGTCGTCGCCCGAGCGCCGTAGGCGGCGCTTTTCGGGACTGTGTGCGGTGGTTCACGGTCCCGAGACCCACTCTTAAGAGGCAGTCGCCCGGACGGATCGTATGCATGTCGACCTCGGCAACTGCTTAGAGACGACCCCGGGACTCACCGAAGAGACGCTCGAGCGCCTCGATTCGCGGGTCGCGGCCGCCCACGAACGCATCGCCGCCGGAATGGCCGACGACGAGTTCGGCTACGCCGCGTTGACCCTCCCCGAGACGACCGATCCCGACGCGATCCGCGCGGCGACCGACCGGTTCGACCGCCCCTCGGCGGTACTCACGGTCGGTATCGGTGGGAGCGCGCTCGGGGCGGCGACGCTCGCCGACGCGCTCGACAGCGACGTTGACGCCTACTTCCTCGACAACGTCGACCCGGACGCGGTCGACGCGCTGCTCGCGGAGCTCCCGCTCGACGACACCGTAGTCAACGTCGTCTCGAAGTCGGGGACGACCGCGGAGACGCTGGCGAACTTCCTCGTCGTCCGGGAGGCGATGACGGACGCCGGCGTCGACTGGACGGAGCGAACCCTCGTCACCACCGGCGAGGAGGGGAACCTGCGCGCGCTCGCCGACGAACACGACCTGCCGGCGCTCGACGTTCCGGACGGGGTACCCGGACGGTTCTCCGTCCTCTCGACGGTCGGACTCGCGGTCCCGGCGCTTCAGGGCCACGACATCGACGCCGTCCTCGCCGGCGGACGAGACGGAATGGACGCCCTCTCCGGCTCGCTGTTCGAGACGCCGGCGTACGCCTACGGCGCGGCGACGTACGCGCTCGCCGAGCGCGGCGCGCTCACCAACGCGGTGATGCCGTACGCGGAGTCGCTGGAGACGTTCGCGGAGTGGTTCGCGCAGCTGTGGGCCGAGAGCCTCGG
>CAZNOA010000242.1:0-2843 GCA_964574565.1 uncultured Halobellus sp.
ACGCGGTCTTCGCGGCGCTGTGGGAGTCGGGCCGCGACATCGGCGACCGCGACGTGCTCGCGGACATCGCCGGCGACGTCGAGGGGCTCGACGCGGGGGTCGTCGACGCCGCGCTCGCCGACGAGGAGCTCCGCGAGCGCGTGACGGACCTGTTCGAGGCGGCGAAACAGCGAGGAATTACCGGCGTCCCCACGTTCGCGTTCGACGGGCACGCCGCCCGCGGCGCGGTTCCGCCCGAACAGCTCGAACGGCTCGTCGAAGGCGTCTAATCGGTGGACTGCGGGTCGGCTTCCGTTTCGGGACCCCTCTCCTTCACGACGGCCGCGCCGCTCGCGTCGTCCCCGTCGATCAACCGGTACGCGAGCGCCACCGAGCCGAGCGCGAGGACGACTCCCCCGATCACGTCGATGAGCCAGTGGATCCCGAGGTACATCGTCGCGACTACGACGGAGAGCGCGAGCCAGCCGGCGAGGGGGGTCCAGAGCGGATACTCGTCCCGCGTCAACACCCCGAACGCCGCGGCGGTCACCGAAAGCGAGGTGTGTAGCGACGGAAACACGTTCGTGTTCTCGTTCACTTCGGTCGTCAGCGCCTGGAAATCGGGATTGTACGTGTACAACAGCGAGGTCACTAAGTCCGGCATCATGTTCCGCGGACCGTGGGCGAACACGAGGGTGTATACGATCAGTCCGATCCCGTAGTTGAGCGTATACGCGACGATCAGCCGTTTCAGCGTCGCGGATTTCGGCAGCGCGGCGTACGCGACGAACGGGAAGACGAGGAGGAACACGTAGCCGTAGACGTACACCCACGAGAAGTACATCGTCAGCTCGGGAGTGACGAACGTCGCCTGGATCCACGCCACGAAGTCGCCCTCGAGCCGGTATATCAACCCAGTCATCTGCACGCCGATGATCGAGGAGAGGTTCGCGAGCGCGCCCCTGCCGACCGCGCTGACGACGATTACGACCCCGAGCGCGGCAAGCGGGTACTTGGCCTCCAGCAGTCGCGGAACCCACCCCTCCCAGAGGTCGTACAGCCGACGCGGCCCGATGATGGCGACTCCTGCTACGAGTAACATCCCGCCGACCCACGCGACGAGCGACAGCGCGACCGACAACAGGGGATTCATTGGTCTCGAGCGAGCAGCTCGCCGTCGTCGTTGAACCGGTACCCGGCCTCGCGAAGGTCGTCACGGGCCGCCTCGACGTCGACTTCGCCGTCTTCGCCGTAAAACGGATACACCGGGTCGGTCTCGTCGTCGCCCCAGCGGAGCGTCTCCGGGACCCACTCCGGTGAGGCCGCCAGCGGCGAGGCGGCCGCCTCCGCGTACCCCTCGAACGCGTCGTCGACGAGCACCGACTTATCGACGAGCGCCGCCAACACACCGCGAAACCGCGGATTCGACAGGGGCGACCGTCGCGCGTTGTACCCGACGTGGTAGAACGCGGCCGACCGCGCGCTCACGAGTCGGGCGTCGGCCTCCCGGCCGATCCGCGGGACCGAATCCGGGCCGAGGTTCGAGATGGTCGCGTCGGCGCGCCCGTCCCCGACTGCCTGCACCGCGGCGACATCGGAGGGGACCACCTCCACGACTAACCTGTCGAACGCGGGCTTCCCGCGGAACCGCTCTGGGATCCCTTCGTACGGGTCGGTGTCGGCGTCATCCGTGTCGGTGTCGGCGTCATCCGTGTCGGTGTCGGCGTCACCGTCCTCGCCCGCCCGAACCAGGAAATGCTCCTCGTTTCGCCCGAAGGTCACGGACTCTTCCGGCGCCGCTCCGACGACCGAGACCGGTCCGCTCCCCACCGGGTCCTCGTTGTTCGAGACGACGGCTTCCGTCGTCTCGCTGTCGAACTCGAACCCGGCGACCGTCGCGATCTCCGTTCGCTCTTGCCAGACGTGTTCCGGGAGGATCGGCACCTGAAGCGCCCGGAGCCCGACCCGACGGTTGGCCGCTTCCAGCACCAGCCGTACCGTTCCGTCGTCGACGACGCTCGCGGACTGAACGAGCGACGATCGGCCGCGGAACTTCGGGGCCGGAATCGGCGTCTCCACGGCGCCCATCGACGTGTCCTGAAGGAACTCGTAGGTGAACGCGACGTCGACGGCACGCACCGGCTCGCCGTCGTGCCACTGTGCGTCCCGAAGCGTGACCTCGACCGTCTCCGGACCGGTCCACTCCCACCGCGCCGCGAGCCACGGGATCGCTTCGTCTCCGCCCTCCCTGATCAGTTGGTCGTACAACAGGGAGGTGAACGTCCCGTGTCGGCGGTACTCCGGCGCGATCGGGTTCCAGTTTTCCGTTATCCGCGGGTCGGTCGTCACGAGTTCGAGCGTTGTCTCGTCGGTCTGTTCGTCGTCGCTGTCGATCGCCTGCCGCTCCAATCCGAGCAGTCCATCGACGGACAGGGGTTGTCGCTCTCCCCAGCCGGTGAACCGCTCGTCCCGAATCGCCGTGAGGGCGTCCGGGAACGCGACGACGGTGAAGGGTTGCAGCTCACCGAGGTTCTCCTGTAGCTCCGCGACTGCACCCGGCCGCCGATCGTCTCCGGCCACACGCTGCTCCGCGAGCAGCTCGTCGATCGAGAAATCGCTAAATCCGAAGGGGTTCTGCCACCCCGTTTCGGGCATAAACCGGGAGTGTGTAAACGGGTACAACGCGTCCGGGTCGAACGGCTCTGATTCGAGATACTGCCCGACGTAGAGGTCGAAGTCGTGGTTGAGCAGCACTCGACGACGGAGGTCCATCTGCCCCATCGTTTCGATCCGCATGTCGATACCGACCGCGTTCGCGTTCTCCGCGAGCTGTCGCGCGATCCGGATCCCGTTCGGGTCGTCGT
>CAZNOA010000243.1:0-2841 GCA_964574565.1 uncultured Halobellus sp.
AAGCTCGACAGGATCCTCAGGGCGGGGAGACACGTCGTCGAACTCACGAACGTCGCCCGGGATCTCTCGGAGATCATCCACGGCGACGGAGCGCCGGAGCGAACGCCGATTTCGCTTCGACGGATCCTCTCTGATGAGCTCGAAAAGCGCCGAGAGGCGTTCACCGACGCCGAGATAACGATGCCAGAGCCGCCAGACCCGGACACGCGCGTGCCGGCGAACGAGCTGCTATCGTCGGTGTTTCGGAACCTCGTTAACAACGCCGTCCAGCACAACCACGTCGCGCGACCGGCGGTGATGATCTCGGTCGAGGCGGCCGCCGAGTCGGTTCGGGTCAGCGTGGCCGATAACGGACCCGGGATTCCCGACGATACGAAGGCGACCCTGTTCGGAGAGGGACAGAAAGGGCTGGAAAGCGGGGGAACCGGAATCGGGCTGTTCCTCGTCCAGCGGCTCGTCGAGAGCTACGACGGCGACGTGTGGATCGAGGACCGGACGGCGGGAGACGGGTTCGGTGACCCCGACGAGACGGCGCCGACCGGCGCGGTGTTCGTCGTCGAGTTACCGACGACGACGGAACGGGTTCTCGCCGAGGGGGGTGAGCGATGACCGGGTCGCGTGCTCCGGAGGGATCGGCCGGCGCCGAGCAGGCGGCGGTGTTCCCGCTGCTCTCCGGCGAGGGGGACCAACGGCTCGTGGTCGAGTGGATCGAGTCCCACGACCGCTACACGCTGGTCGACCCAGACCAGCCGATCGAAACGGCGGCGTTCGACTGCTGTGTTCTCGACAGAGACGCGCTACAGACCCACGCCGAGACGCTCCGCGCTCGAAAGCGCGAGGCGGAGCCGGTCCTGCTGCCGTGTCTCCTGCTCGTGCCGGAGGCGGACCTCTCGGTCATCGAAACCGACGCCGGAGCGGTCGCGGACGGCGTCGTGTTCGAAACCGTCGACGAGGTGGTCTCGACGCCGATCAAGAAGGCCGAACTGGAGTGGCGGATACAGGCGCTCCTCCGACTTCGAACCCAGTCGCTGAGCCTGCAGGAACGGACAGAGGAGCTGGAGCTGTTCAAACGGGCCGTCGAGGCCTCCGGCCACGCGATCTGGATAAGCGACGCCGACGGGACGATCCGGTACGTCAACCCGGCGTTCGAATCGATCACGGGGTACGATCGGGCGGACGCCGTCGGCGAGTCGCCGGACCTCATCAGCTCGGGCGAGATGGACGACGACTACTACGCGGACCTCTGGGAGACGATCACCGCCGGTGACACGTGGCGCGAGGAGATCATCGACCGACGCAGCGACGGCTCGCTGTACGTCGCCGACCAGACCATCGCACCGATCGTCGAGGACGGTGAGCCGACGGCGTTCGTCGCCGTCCAGACCGACGTCACCGAGCAAAAAGAGCTCGAAGAGCGGCTCTCCGTCCACCGCGACATCATCGAACGGCTCGAGGATCCGATCATGCTCCAGACACCCGACGGAGCGTTCCGGCTGGTCAACGACGCGCTGTGTTCGTTTGCGGGTCACTCGCGAGCGGAGCTGCTCGGGAAAGACGAGTACGCGTTTATGGACCCGGAGACCGCCACGACGATCGCCCGGCAGAAGCAGCGCGTGGTCGAGACGGAGCGCTCCGTCGAGTACAGCGTCGAGCCGACGTTCGAACACAGCGACCGGGAGGCGATCTTCTACACGAGCCGGTACCCGTACTACGAGGACGGCGAGCTCGCGGGGACGTTAGCGATCTGTCGGAACGTCACCGATCTCGAGGAGCGGACCCGACAGCTCCGCGTGCTCGATAACATCCTGCGACACAACATCCGCAACAACCTGAACGTGATCCGCGGCCGAGGCGAACAGCTTCGAGACGACCTCGACGGCGACCTCGAAGCGGCGGCCGCCGCCATCGTCGGGCGCGCCGACGACCTGCTGACGACGAGCGAGAAGTCGCGAGCGATCACGGCCGTCCTCGGTGACCCGCGCGAGCCGATTTCGGCGGACCTCGGACAGCTGGTTCGGGCCGCCGCCGAGACGACGGCCGCCGACTGGCCCGACGCGGACATCGACGTGAGGGGGCCGAGGCGGCTCGCCGTCTCCGCGACCGAATCGATCGAGCCCGCCCTCGAGGAGCTGCTCGCGAACGCCGTGATTCACAACGACGCTGACGAACCGCACGTGCGCGTCGATATCGGCGTCGACGGGGCGTGGGCCACCCTCAGCGTGCGGGACAACGGGCCGGGGATCGCCGAGTTCGACAGGAACGTCCTCGAATCGGGCGGCGCCATCGAGGCGCTCTCGCACGGCAGCGGACTGGGGCTGTGGCTGGTCTACTGGGCGATCAAACGCTCTGGGGGCGACATCCGCGTCGGCGACCGCGAGCCACGCGGGACCGAGGTCACGGTCCGGCTTCCGCTGGCGACCGACGGGTAGCGTCGGCGCGTTCGACCGTCGATGGCCCTCATCGCCAGCGTCCGGCCGCTCGAAGCGCTCATCGCTGGCCTCCGCGGCGAGCGCGCTGCCGGTACCCGATTCGCCGACGCACAAGAACACCCTTAAGAGGAGCGGCGGCGAGAAGTTCGATGGGAACAGCACAGCTGCGGATCCGACGCGCCGGGGCCGCTTCGCCCACGGCTTGGGAACGTAGCAGTGCACCGCCGCCTCCGACGACGGAGTCGAGGCGTCCGCTCGCGCGGATCGCCTCTCGGAGCCACTCGCGTTCGCGAGCCGCTCCGCTCGCTGCGTCGCGCGGAGTCGCGGTCACGTCTCGCGGTTGTGCCGTTCCAATTTCACAACAATGGCACGAATGCACACGCGCCGTCGCGGTTCGTCCGGTTCGGACAAG
>CAZNOA010000244.1:0-2832 GCA_964574565.1 uncultured Halobellus sp.
CATGATGCCCGGCCAACCGGGGATGACGCGGGAGATGTGTATCGAGGACTTCCGCCAGCTGTTCGAGAATCCCGACTGGCGGCCGGACTACCTCAAGATCTACCCGACGCTCGTCGTCGAGGGAACGCGCGTGTACGACCGGTGGCGCCGCGACGAGTTCGAGCCGCTCTCGAACGAGGAGGCGGCCGACGTCGTCGCCGAGGCGATGGACCTGATCCCGAAGTACACCAGGCTCCAGCGCGTCCAGCGCGACATCCCGGCGGACTTCATCGAGGGAGGCGTCTGGAAGTCGAACCTCCGACAGCTCGCCGACAAGCGCGCCGAAGAGAAGGGGATCACCCAGCGCGACATTCGCGCGCGGGAGGTCGGTCACAACGACGCCGACCCCGATCCGGACGACGTCGAACTCAATATCATGACCTACGAGGCCGGCGGCGGGACAGAGCACTTCATCTCCTTCGAGGACCCCGTCCGCGACCTGCTCGTCGGGTTCTGTCGTCTCCGGTTCCCCTCGTTTGCCCCCGACCAGCCCGGTGCGCCCGGCACCGAGAGCGACGCGATTCGCCACGAACTGGAAGACGCGGCGCTGATCCGCGAGTTGCACGTGTACGGTACCGAGGTCGCCATCGGCGGCGACGGCGACTGGCAGCACCAGGGATACGGCACCCGGCTCCTCGAACGCGCCGAGGAGCTCGCCCGCGACGCCGGCTACCGGAAGATGGCGATCATCTCGGGCATCGGCGCGCGCGAGTACTACCGGAACAAGCTCGGGTATCACCAGGACGGGCCGTACGTGTCGAAGCGGCTGTAGTACGGTGGATTATTTCGGGAAAGGACAGAGAGTGCGCCAGCGTCAATCTTACCCCACCGGCGGGACACAGTACCGTTCCAACTGTTCCGACTCGAACTGACACTCGACGCAAAACGAGAACAACTGCAAATTTCCTCGACTGGTTCACCGTGTGGAGTTCGAAAACCACTTGATAAACGTAATTCAACAGTAATATAGTTGGCAGTCCGAAACTTTTTGGCGATATTTGCCTAATCAAATGATACCCCTATTCACGGGGAACGTTAACATGAATCTCGACAGACGTAATTTACTGAAAGGTATCGGGGCAGCAGGCGTATCACTCACTTTTGCCGGTCACGCGAGCGCAACAGACGGCGAGTCACGGTACATCGTGCTCGGCGGCGAAAACGGGGTCAGTCGCCGGCTCGAACGCGACGGGTTTAGCGTCACACGCGAACTCGCCGGCGGCGACGTGCTCATCGTCTCCGGCCCGGAAGACTCTGTCGACGAGCTCAACGGAGTCCGCGGCATCGAAGGCGCAGTTCGCGACGTGCACTTCCGGCTTGAGGAGCCCGCAGAGACGGAGCTTCCTGAAGAGACGGACGTAGAATCCGATGGCGTCGAATCCGACTGGTATGAGAACCTGTGGGACAAACAGAACGCCGACGTCGTTGCGGCCAACGACACCGCAACCGGGGAGGGCACACAGATCGGTATCATCGATACGGGTGTCGACTACGACCACCCGGATCTGATTCCGAACTTAGACGAGGACGCCGGTCGGCTGTTCCGAGAAGACGAGATACGATCCGGCGTCGAAGAGGACATCGTCGTCAATAACCCCGACGACGGACAGATACCGCGCGTCGAACAGGACGTCGCCTCCGACGTCAACGGTCACGGCACACACGTCGCCGGGATCGCTGCGGCTGATCCGGAGTCGGGCTTTGACGGGTTCGGTTCCGGTGTCCAAGGCGTCGCCCCGGACGCCGACCTGATCTCCTATCGAGTGTTCTGGTGGGAGGACTTCAGCGACGAGGACGAGGACCCCGACTGGGGAGCAACGACCACAACCACCGACATCCTCAACTCCATCGACTTCGGCGCTGAACAAGGACTTGACGCCGTCAACCTCAGTCTCGGAACGCCGCCGTATCCGCCGCGAGTCCATCAAGACGAGGTGCTTCGAACTATCCGACTCGCGTACGAAACGGTCGTCCGATCCGCCGTCAACCGCGGAACGGTCGTCGTTGCCAGCGCCGGGAACGCCGGCACTGACCTCCAGCGACAGGGACTGTTCTCGCTGCCGAACAGCACGAAGGGCGCGATGAGCATCAGCGCGCTCGCGCCGAACGACGAGCGGGCGTTCTTCTCCAACTTCGGAACCGACGAGATCGACGTCGGCGCCGGCGGCGGTGGGTATGAGACGAATTTAAAAACTCTATATGGCATCCGTGAGTGGATATTCGCTGGCAGCCCGCTCCGACGGAGCGAACACCCGCTTGAGGAGGGCGACGAAGGCGTACTCTTATTAGATGAAGACGGAAACGTCGTCTTTGACCCGGACGAGGCTGATGAAATCATCGAGTTTGAGTCGCCCGCGTGGCCCTATCCGTTCAACCTCGTCTTCTCCACGACCTCCCTGCTTAATGAGGGCTCGCCGTACGGCTGGAAGGCCGGCACGTCGATGTCAGCGCCGAACGTCGCCGGTCTCGTCGCGCTCGTAAAGGAACTCGAACCCGACGCGAGTCCGAACCAAGTCGAGTCGGCGATCAAGAAGGGATCCGAGGGCGGGAGCGGCCGCAGCGATCCGGCTCTCGGTGCCGGCCGGATTAACGCGCTGAACACGGTCAAAGCGCTCGCGGACGACGGCGGCTCCGGAAACGGAAACGGCGGCGGCAACAGAAACGGACCCGGCAACGGGAACGGCAACTAACGTCCGCTCCGCGCAGCCACAACGACGCGATTTTTTCAGGCCGACCGACTCCCCCCAACACTAAGATATCACGAGAGGTATTACTCTGTATGAGCGAGTCAAC
>CAZNOA010000245.1:0-2801 GCA_964574565.1 uncultured Halobellus sp.
TCTTCCGTCCATGGACGAGAAAACCTCGGAGCTCCGCGACATCTTCGTCGAGACCACGGGGTCCGACACCGTCACCGAGCGACAGGCGGAGTCGCCCGGGACCCTCACCGACCGCGACGAGGCCGCGATCGAGGAGCGCGTCCGCGAGCTGGTCGCGACGATGCGCGAGCGCTACGGCTTCTCGACCGACCTCGACGACGCGACGTACGCCCGGATCGCCCGCGGCCGGTTCGAGGAAGCGGACGACGCGGCGATCGCCGAGGCGGTCGCCGCGGGGACCGAGGCCGACGACGAGACCGTGGCGATCGATGCCGAGACGGTCCGCGACGCTCGGCTCGATCTCCACCTCGTCTGCGAGTCCGACCGCGACGTCCCCGAGGACGCCGACTTCACGTACGCGGACCTCAAGCGGCTGACCGCGGAGGGGAGCTCGATAGTCGAGTGCGCGGAGACGCTCGACGCCGACATCGACACCGTCGCCGAGTACGCGACGGTCGCGCGCGTCGACCTGACTTCCACCCGCGCGAACGACCGGTTCCGCGACGAGTTCCGCGAGCTGCTCACCGACGCCGCGATCGAGGGGTCACACGCCGCCACCGCTCGCGAAGACGGCCTCACCGACGCGACGGAAGACATGGAAACGGACGTCTCGTTATGAGATCCCCCGACCGTTACCGGTCGATTCCGCCGGCACCGTCGACGACGCCCGCGACGTCCTCGGGCGTGATGACGGCGACGTCGCCGCCGATGGTCCGTTTCAGCGCCGCGGCCGCGGCGGCCCACTCCAGCGCGGCGGCGACACCGCCTCCCGCGACCCGCTTCGCGAGGTAGCCCGCCACGAAGGCGTCTCCGGTGCCGATCGCGTCGAACGTCTCGGCGTCGAAGACCCCCTGCTCGTTCACCTCGCCGTCTCGTAACGCGACCGCGCCCTCCGTCCCGCGCGTGACGATCACCGTCTCGAAGCCGAACGCCGAGGCGAGCCCGTGTGCGATCTCGACCGCGTCGCCCTCTCGGTCGAGCACCTCGCGGGCGTCCCGACGCGGGACGAACAGCGTGTCGACGTGTTCGAACAGCGTCTCGTACGTCGATTTGGCGGTCTCCGGGTCCCAGAGCTTCGCACGGTAGTTCAGGTCGAACGACCGGGTGACGCCCGCCTCACCGGCCGCGCGCAACAGGGCGGTCGTCGTCTCGGCGGCCCGCTCGGAGAGCGCCGGCGTGATCCCGGTGGTATGGAACCGGGACGCGGAGCCGAGCGCGCCGGTCGGGAGCTCGTTCGGTTCGACGGTCGTGATGGCGGCGTCGGCCCGGTCGTAGATCACGTTCGTCCCGCGGGGGTCGCCGCCGTGTTCGAGGTAGTACGTGCCGACGCGGCTCTCGTCCGGGTCGGCCCACGCGACGCCCGTCCTGACGCCGTGGCTCCGCAGTTCGCCGACGATCCGTCGGCCGAGCGGCGACTCCGGGAGCTTCGAGAGCCAGACGGCGTCCGCGCCGAGCCGCGCCGCGCCGACGGCGACGTTGCTCTCCGCGCCGCCCGCCTGCACGTCGAAGTCGGTCGCGGTCTCCAGCCGGTCGCCGCGCGGGGGCGAGAGCCGGAGCATCGTCTCGCCGAACGTCACGAGATCCGTCACGCCGACCACCTCACCGGCCCGGTGGCGACGGTCGCGGCGGTCCATGCGATCGGTGCGGTGTGCATACCCGACCGTCGGCGGCGGAGTATAAAAGGGGCGGCGATCGGTCGGACCCCCGCGGTCACCGGAACGCGGACGCCAACACGACGCCGCCGAAGAGCAACAGGGCGAGCGCCGCGACCGGTCGCCCGCCGCCGGCCGCGAGGGTGACGCCGTAGGCGACGCCGACGGCGAGCCCGCCGACGAGCAGGTTCGCTCCGGCGTGAACGGCCACGTTCCGTCTCGTCCGCGCCTCGCGGCCGACCTGTTCGCCGACCGAGAGCCCGTGGTCGGCGACGTCCCACGCGAACGCGAGCGCGACGCCGCCGACGAGTACGGGCTCTATCGCGCCGCCGAGGTACCCCGCGACCGCGATACCGACGAGCCCGATCCCCGCGCCCCACGACAGGACCCGCGCGGACCGACGGAACAGGCCCGCGGCGAACACGAGGGTCGCCGCTCCCACGACGGCTCCGCCGACGGGCGCCGCGAGGAGAACGGCCGAAGCCGCGACCGCGGCGGCGACGAGGCTCGCGACGACCGAGAGCGTCGGCGGCCGGGCGTCGCGCTCGGGCTCCGATCCGATCGCTGGAGCGTCTTCCCCCGCCGCGTTCCGTCCGGTCATCGCGACCACCGGCTCGTCGCCCTCGCGACCGCGACCGGGAACGACTCCGACCCCCACTCGACCGCTCGGATCCCCGCGGATCGGAGCCGTCGGAGCCGCTCCCGCCGCTCGAGTCTGACCAGCCGCTGTCCGAGCGTCTCGTCGGCGGTCGCGTCCGGGGAGAGCACGGTGACGAGATGCCCGTGCGCGTCGATCCGCCGCGCGAGCCGCACGGGGAAGTCGTCGACGAGCGGCGTGAAGAACAACACCTGCGCGTCGGCCGGGAGCCGCCGTCGGAACCGACGGAGCCACAGCGACCGATAGAACCGCTCGTCGCTCGGCGTCGGCGCCAGCGCGGGGTCCGTCGCCAGCGTCTGGCGCCCGCGAGCGGCGTGTGCCGTGCCGATCCCCGGCGCCAACCAGCAGTCACGCGGCCCGAGCGCGGCGATTCCGGCTCGATCGCCCCCGTCGAGCAGCGCGGTGAACGCCTGTCCGGCCGCCTCGACGCTCGCCTCGACGGCGGTGTCGCC
>CAZNOA010000246.1:0-2787 GCA_964574565.1 uncultured Halobellus sp.
TCGGGGGCCGACTCCCGCGTCCGAGCGTGGGCGGTCGGCTCCCGCGTCCGAGCGTCGGGGGCACACACCGCCGCGTCGGACCCGCGAAGCTCGATACAATCGCAGTCGCACGCGGCGGCTATCGGCCGTGCCCCGCCGCGGACGGAGGGTAACTCTTTAACGGTCACCCGACGGAGATGAAAGGAGTATGGGCTTGTGGTCGATCACGCTGATGGCCGGGCTTCCGCAGCTGCCGCCGATGGACGATCCGATAGTCACGGTCATCGGGATCGTTGCGATCGTCGTGTTGATCGGGATGTCGGCGTTCTTCTCCTCGTCCGAGATCGCGATGTTCTCGCTGCCGAAACACCGGGTCGACAGCCTCGTCGAGGAGGGCGCCCCCAGCGCGAAACTGATCCGCAGCCTCAAGGAGAACCCGCACCGCCTGCTCGTCACGATCCTCGTCGGGAACAACCTCGTGAACATCGGGATGACCGCGATCGCGACGGCGCTCATCGGCGTCTACGTCGAGAGCGCGCTCGCGACCATCTTCCTCACGACGATCGGTATCACGGCGATCGTCCTGCTGTTCGCCGAGACGGCGCCGAAGTCGTACGCCGTCGAGAACACGGAGTCGTGGTCGCTGCGGATCGCCCGCCCGCTCAAGCTCTCCGAGAGCATCCTCTATCCGCTCGTCGTCGTCTTCGACTACCTCACCCGCATCGTGAACAAGGTGACCGGCGGACGGGCCGCCATCGAGTCGACGTACGTCACCCGTGAGGAGATCCAGAACATCATCGAGACGGGCGAGCGGGAGGGCGTCATCGAAGAGGAGGAGCGCGAGATGCTCGACCGGATCTTCCGGTTCAATAACACCATCGCCAAGGAGGTGATGACGCCCCGCCTCGACGTCACCGCGGTCGCGAAGGAGTCGAGCGTCGAGGAGGCGATCGAGACGTGTATCCAGGCCGACCACGAGCGCGTCCCCGTCTACGACGGCAACCTCGACAACATCATCGGGGTCGTCACCGTCCGCGACCTGGTCCGCGAGCTGCGCTACTCGGAGGGCGAGCCCTCGCTCGAGCGCGTGGTCAAACCGACCCTCCACGTCCCGGAGTCGAAGAACGCCGACGAGCTGTTGGCCGAGATGCAGGACAACCGGCTCCAGATGGTCACGGTCATCGACGAGTTCGGGACGACGGAGGGGATCATCACCTTAGAGGACATGGTCGAGGAGATCGTCGGGGAGATCCTCGAGGGCGACGAGTCGGCGCCGATCGAGTTCATCTCGGAGAACGTCGCCCTCGTGCAGGGCGAGGTGAACATCGACGACGTCAACGAGATGCTCGACATCGACTTGCCCGAGGGGGAGGAGTTCGAGACGCTCGCCGGCTTCGTCTTCAACCGCGCGGGGCGGCTCGTCGAGGAGGGCGAAGAGATCGAGTTCGACGGGGTTCGAATCCGCATCGAGCGCGTCGACAACACCCGGATCATGTCGGCGCGCGTCACCGTCCTCGACGTCGACGAGAACGGCGAGACGGTCGAGCCCGACGAGGGGGCCGCAGAGCCGACCGCCGACAACGCGGAGTAGTCGGCTTCTCGACGCGGGCCGTTCCCGCGTTTCCGATCCGTTCGCTCTTCTCGCTTCTCAGACCGCGTACGCGCGAGCCGCGTCGACGAGCGCCTTCCGGTAGTCCCTCTCGGAGGGGTCGG
This sequence comes from uncultured Halobellus sp., assembly GCA_964574565.1. Taxonomy (GTDB): domain Archaea; phylum Halobacteriota; class Halobacteria; order Halobacteriales; family Haloferacaceae; genus Halorubrum. Next base: position 1,693 of record CAZNOA010000246.1, read on the forward strand.
GGCCGAGCGCGAGGAACCGCTCTTTGAACGCCTCGACGTCGACGGCGTCGGTGTCGCTGCCGGCCGCCCGCGCGAGGTCGTAGATCCGGTGATCGGGGCCGGCGATGTCGTGACGCTCGACGAGGGCGAGCGCGAAGGCGGCGTTGACCGCGGTGATCTCGGGGTCGGAACCGGCGGTGACGGGCGGAGAACCGTCCCGCGAAACGGTGGGGCGGTCGGCGATCGCGGCCGCCAGCGTCGATTCGAGAAAGCCGAGCAGCTTGTCGGCGGGCGCGACGGAGAGGGTGATGTCGTCGGCGTAGATGTCTTTCATGTGGTTCGCGATCTGATAGCAGTGCGCGAGCTTGCGGCGCTCGACCTGCTCGCCGGCCAGACCGAGGTAGAGGGCCTCCTCGGTCGACTGGAGGTGAGAGGCGTGTCCCTCCTCGTAGCGGGCCATGTGCGAGAGCTCGTGGACGGCGAGCTCGCGGGCCATCGCGCTGGTGGCGGCTCGCTTCGAGACGTTGAGGACGTGATAGCCGTCGTAGTGTCCGGCCCACGTCCGCTCGTCGGGGTCCTCTCGGACTTTCACGTGGACGGGAGCCTCGACGGAGCGTTCGGTTTCGAACAGGTCGGCGGCACCGAGAAACGGGTCGGGAGGGACGTCCCCCTGTACGCGGAGATCCATGCGTATAGTTCCCACGGGTGCGGTCGGTAAGTCTCTTGCGCCCACCCGTGTCGGCCCGACGACACCCGGGGGACGCACCTGCTCCGACGGCGACAGCCGAACGGGTCGCCGAACGCACCCGCCACCGACGGTGGCGGCCGTACGGGTCGTCGGACGCTTTTTTATCGGGAGCGACGAACGCGAACGCATGACGGTCTACGCGGCGTACGACGACGGACTCAGGCTCGTCGACCCCGACACGGGCGCCGTCGAGACGCGGCTCGCGGGCCGGACGGTCGAGTGCCTCTCGGTCGCTCGGACCGACGGCGAGACCCGGGTTCTCGCGGGGACGTTCGAAGACGGATTGTTCCGCGCGTCGGACGCCGGAGCGGTCTTCGAGCGGGTCGCCGCGGCGACGCTCGGGCCGGACGGCGTCGGCCCGGACGCGG